>JAAYMG010000294.1 GCA_012521525.1 Clostridiales bacterium
ATCCGTATCAGCTCCTCTTTGATGGCCGCTTCACGATCCAGCCTGGCCACCAAATCGTCCTCAAAGAAAGCGTATCCGAATGCGAGATTTTTTGTCGCGTTTTCCGATGCGATCGCATTATATTTGATGATCGTGTCAACGTCGAAGTTGTACTTGTCGATTTGAAGGACACCGATACCGCAGCCGACTATCTGCAAAAGCGGAATGCTCCTGAAGACGTCCAATACCTGCTGGCTGAATTCTGCCAGTTCATCCGGATCCCCATAGTTTTCATAGCAGAAAGCATATTGCTTATACGACAGGTGGTACAGCTCCCGGTCGGGATTTGTCAGCTCTTTCAGTTTGTCGGCAAGCTCCCTGATGATCTTGTCGCTGACAGCGTAACCATAGGTCAGGCTTATGGCACTTATGTCTGTCAGGCTCAGCAGTATCATTGCACGCTTTTTATCAGGAGTTTCCTTCAGGCCGGTTTCAAGTTTATTCTCAAGATAACGCCTGTTATACAGGTCGGTAAGCGGGTCATGTTCACTTAAGTATTCAAGTTCCAGTTCCTTTTCCTTCCTGTCGGAAATGTCAATGATTATTCCTTCCAGGGCTTCCACATTTCCGTTCGCATCAAACACGCCCTGTCCGATTTCCAATACCCATTTTCTCTTTCCGTCTGCGGTAATGATCTCGTATTCCACCTGGAACAGACGATTCTCCCTGAGTGTGGTAAACCACCTGTCCCACAAATAATCGCGGTATTCCGGGGCTATCGAGTCATTGAATGACAAGTCCCTGTTGTTTATATAACTTTCAGGTTTATAACCCGTAAGCTCATAGCAGCTTTCCGAAACGAACTGCATCGTCCAGTCCCTGTCATATTTGCACCTGTATGCCATACCAGGGAGGTTTGACAGCAGCACCGATTTGCTGCGTTCACTTTCAAACAGGGCATCTTCAACCTTCTTCCGGTCCGTGATGTCCTGGACGATCCTCAGGTAGTGCTCCCCTTCGTCATTGTCAAGGTTGAGTCTTGTGATGATCGTGTCAGCCCAAACGATGGACCCGTCGGGCTTGATATATCGCTTTTCAAATCTGAACCTGTCTGCTTTTCCGGACAGGAGCTTTTCCGCGATATCCGCTTCCTTTCGCCTGTCTTCCGGGGGTACGATCCTCTCCCATTTTTTCCGCTTGAATTCTTCCGCCGTCCATCCGATGATATCCTCAAGCTGCGGGTTTACCATGTATATGTTGTCAGATATGTTTCCCGATTTATCAAGTTTTCCTATTGCAATGCCTACCGGGGCCTGGTTAAAGACGGTCCTGAAAAGGATCTCGTTTTCCCTCAGCTTTACGATCGCATGCTCAGCCTCCTTGAAAGCACCATAGATAAGCCAATATATAAGTCCGGCGGTAACCGTTACATAGAACAGCCCCTTTGCTATGCTGAAGAATATGACATCCAGTTGGAGTTCGGAATATCTATTCATGAACACATCCGACAAAATGATCCAGGTCGATCCGAAAACAAAGTATATCGCTGTAATCCTTAAGGCCCTTACCATAACAAAAGATTTGGAGGTATAATTGATCGATCTTTCCTTTCTTTTCCCCATAAACAGCCCCCTCTCTTCAAACACAAAATAACTGATATCTATATACTTTAAGCGCTGATAACAGAATATTCATTTCTATTACCAGCGCCACAAGTTTCTTCTCCGGCTATATGTCAGTCTTATATATTTTTCATAATATTAATATATTTCGAGCAGCTGATCCCCGCAAATACTATATCGAATTATGTCTAATTATTGTAATTATTGTAATAATTATACCATATTTGTCTGAATTCCACAACCCTTTTTTATAGCAGATATGGAGACCGGACACAGATCCTTCCCCATATCTTTTTTACTGATGTTTCTTATTGACAAGCAACTGTATTAGTCGTATAATACAGTCATAACCGTATTACTCAACTAATACAGTTGCTGAACGAAAGTGTTTGGTTTGCCATGGTTTCATTTGATGATTTCAGGGTCAGGGATGACATCCCCATTTATATGCAGATCATTCTGTATATAAAGCGCGGTATCGTATCAGGCAGCATCGGAAACGGCGATGAACTGCCCTCCCGTCGCGTGCTCTCGTCACTTCTCGGAGTCAACCCGAACACCGTGCAGAAAGCCTACCGGATGCTCGAAGATGAAGGCATCGTTCAATCCCGGTCCGGAGCCATAAGTTATATAGTGCTGGATGAAACCATGAAAGACAGGATCCGCAATGACCTTCTGGAAAGCGATGTCAGGGCAGTGATAAGCGCTATGAGGCAGATGGGAATATCGAAGGATGAAGCATTGAGACTGATCGATATGTTCTGGGAATGAGGTGTATATAATGAGAAAGCACTTTTCAGTACTGATGCTGATAGCTCGCAGCACTATTTACAAGATACTCGGCATATTCATCATCATGGGCGCTGTCGAGGTTTTGCTGTTTTATTATACCCTCAGTGAATATCCGGCTGACAGATCTTTCAGTCAAAGAACGACCGGCCTGGAATCGCTTTTTGCCGGGAGCAGGATATCGTGGGTTTTCGCCATTGCCTTCATGGCGGTGACCATACTGCTGTGTTTGACAGGCTGCGAGTTCAAAAGCAAGCCTGGCTATACACTGCGGAGACTGATGATCTCCGAGCGCAGCATATATCTTTGGCAGGCATTATATAGCACTTGCTGCTACCTGTTTCTCTGGGCGATGCAGCTTATCATAACCCTTGCTCTATGCAAACTCTATACTGCTAACGCCAACGCTTCCTCACTTAGCAATCAGACTGTTTTTCTGGCATACTATCGGAACAGCTTTCTCCACAGCCTGCTCCCATTGGACGAAACCAGCCGTTATATAAGGAATGCGGCACTGATCATCGGGCTCGGGACCACTTCAGCCTGCTTCCCGTTCAGGCAGCGTCGCGGCAAAATATGCGCCGGCCTGATCATACTTGTCTCAATGATCTTTGTGTTCTTTGACCGCAATATGGGTGCATTCGGAAACGATATCTTCTTGATATTGGTCTCTGTAACGACAGCTGCCGAATCCCTGTTCTTCGCCCTGCGAAAGGAGGCCTGTCATGAAGCATAAAATCGAACGTTACGCGCCGCCGGGCATCAATATTCATTTGGAAATAAGGTATTATTTCACCGGATTGCTATGCGCGTTCTTATACAGCATGCTTTTTCTGATACGATATAGCAACTCCCTTTCGAAACTCTACGGTTGGGTCGGCAATAATCGGGTCATCTTGCCTGATGCCGTAATGGATGACTTCTATCTGATCCTCGACTCTTGTCTGTTGGGATTTGTCATTATTGCCGTGGCTGTTCTCTTTCTGATCGTCTATCACTATATGTATCATTATCAGGGAAGCAAAAGCATTTACCTGATGAAACGGCTCCCAAACAGCCGTGAGCTGCATTTTCGGTGCATCACCCTGCCGCTGACGGGAGCTGTCATAAGCATGCTTTTGGCAGTTATCCTTCTTTTCGCTTACTACGGGATCTATATAGCCTGTACACCTAAAGAATGCCTGACGCCCGGTCAGTGGCAGAAATTATGGAGCGTGTTACTATGATCGAGATAAAAAATCTAAGCAAATCATATTTGGGAAAACGTGCGCTGGAGAACGTGGATCTGCGCCTGCCCCGCGGCGAAATAGTCGGTCTGTTCGGGGAAAACGGCGCGGGAAAAACCACACTGATGAAGTGCATCCTCGGTCTGTTGCCGTTCGACGGTGAGATATTGCTGGACGGCTCGCCTGTCTCGCGCAGGAACATCGCCAGCCTTTCATTTGCCACAAGCGAGCACTCTTTCTTCCCTAATCTCACTCCGCTGGCTCATAAAGAGTTCTGCAAAGAGCACTTCCCGAAATTTTCCGAAAAGCGGTTCAAGGGGCTTATGGACTTCTTCGAACTTCCGTTGAAAAAACCGCTCAGGAGCTTCTCCACAGGCCAGAAGAACCAGTTCGAAGTCATCATGGCCCTGTGCCAGGGGGCTGACTACATCCTTATGGATGAGCCGTTCGCCGGCAACGATCTTTTCAATCGTGAAGACTTTTACAAGGTCCTTCTGGGCATTCTGGAACCGAATGAAACCGTATTGCTGTCCACGCACCTAATTGAAGAGGTATCCGGCTTTATAGGCCGTGCGGTATTGATACGCAAGGGAAAAATAATCGGGGATGTCAGCATGATGGACCTTGAAGAATCCGGCCGGGATCTGGTCGGCTATATCAAGGAAACTTACCATTACAGGGCCGACCGGGTCAGTCGCGCGCTCAATGAACTGACTGATACGGAAGAGTAGAAGGGAGCATATCCGGCTATGCGTAAAAGTATCATAATAGTTATCATGCTCCTGGTCTTGAGCTTGTCGGGTGTCATCATTGCTCACGGAATGGTAGATGAAAGCAAAGATGCGGTCGTGCTCGACGAGACTGTTTTGTATGGCGATAAGTCCGCGGCAGAGGGATTGAGCGTAAATATAAGGGTACATTGCAACAACCGGCTTTTCTGGGATACAACTTATACTG
>JAAYMG010000295.1 GCA_012521525.1 Clostridiales bacterium
ACCCCAACATTTATTATAGAACCGTTATCTGCCATTGCCGGGGATTTCTGGTAATATGGCAATGTATTCAAAATAGGGTTGATTTATGCATAAATTATGCAGTTATTAGAAAAAATGTGGCACGAATTAGCAATTTGCGCCTTAAATTTTAATATTATGTAAAGTTTCACTTGAAAAATATATGAAAACAGGGTAATATAATAAGAGCTAAGTAAATTTAGTCGATAACTCTCAACATGAATGCATGACAGAAAGAGGGACATCAATGTCAAGTAGGATATTCCAGGGAATGATTCTGCAGCTCAAGGAAGCGACCGACCGGGTCATCGGTGTATTGGATAACGCAGGAACGATAATTGCCTGCAGTGAACTGAGCATGATAGGTAAGAAGCGGGAAGCTGCAGCATTGGAGCTCAACAATCCCAACGAAGGTATAGTACGGCTTGACGGTTATACCTATAAAATTTTGTCGACTTTTGGAAACCACTTCGATTATGCGATATTTTTGCAGGGAGAAGACGACTATGCCGAGAGCTTGGCAATAATGTCCGCGGTAGCTCTCAACAGCGCAAAGCAGTCCCATGACGAAAAGCACGACAAGGCTACTTTCATCAAAAACATCATCCTTGACAACATTCTGTCCGGAGATATCTATATACGTGCCCGCGAACTCCATTTCCAGAACAATGTTCCGTATGTCGTAATATTGGTCAGGCAGGAGGACAAGACCGACCTTGCCGTGATCGATATCATTCAGAACATGTTCCCCGATCGCCAGAACGATTTCGTCATTAACGTAAGCGAAACCGACATCGCACTGGTAAAGCAGGTGCGCAAGGCTACGACCACCAAAGAGCTGATAAGTCTGGCCAAGTCGATCGAAGATACGATCAATGCCGAACTGTACATAAAGACAGTTATCGGCATCGGAACAGTTGCACAGCATCTGCGTGACTTGGCGGGATCTTTCAAGGCTGCTCAGGTGGCGATAGACGTGGGCAAGGTTTTCGATACGGAGAAGAGCATCATCGCCTACGACAACCTTGGCATTGCACGGCTTATATACCAGCTTCCCACCACACTTTGCGAGATGTTCCTTACAGAAGTGTTCAAAAAGAACACCATTGACAGCCTGGATTCCGAAACGATCTTCACCATAAACAAGTTCTTTGAAAATAACCTCAATGTCTCCGAAACATCAAGAAAGCTTTTTGTCCACAGGAATACTCTCGTCTACCGTCTCGAGAAGATAAAGAAGCTTACAGGTCTTGACCTTCGTGAATTCGACCATGCCATCATCTTTAAAGTCGCGCTGATGGTACGCAAATATCTTGCAAGCAGGGAGACAAAGTACTGATGGTTCGATTCTCCGGGGTTCACTTGACATATGCCAACGGTACCAAGGCAATCAAGGGGATCGACCTGCAGATAAATGACGGTGAATTCGTTTTCCTCATAGGGCCTTCAGGTTCCGGCAAGTCGACCATAGTGAAGATGATCACGGGTGAGCTCAGGCCGACTCAGGGCAGGGTTATCGTCAACGGCTTTA
>JAAYMG010000296.1 GCA_012521525.1 Clostridiales bacterium
AAGGCGGATTGGTAAGCGTTATAATACTTTGCTTTGTTGACAGCTGGAGCTTGATTGAGACACCCCTTGTATTCCTGTCGGACATCAAAATGCATCCGATTAGCGTTTACCTGTCGGGGGCGACATTGTCGGGTGAACTGTTTGCCGCAAGCTTGCTATCGATGGCAGTCCCGTTACTGCTGTTCCTTATAGGACGCGATGAGCTGATACAGGGGATAGAGCTTTCCGGACTTAGATGATTTTATATAAGTAACTGACAAATCTCTTTGGATTTTCCGTACCCAGGCAACATGAGGTGGATAAGGGCGTGATCGTAAAGAAACGGGCTGTAAAGTGGACTGTGGTGTTCTTTGCGGTTGTTATCATATGCACGTTTTTTTCAAAGACGATATACTATTTTACGCTGCCTAAGGTATTGGTAGAGAACCCGAGATCCGGATCCTTTACCGAGGCTGTGACCCTGTCAGATGGGACTCTCAGCATTAAAGGCGCTGTAAGGATATGCCTTGAACTTCCCGTGCCGATTGAAATAGTCGATGTATTTGCAAGAAGAGGCCAGGCTGTCTCTGCCGGAGATAATATCCTGCGATTCAGCACAGAGGACATAAAGAAGCAAATAGCACAACTTGAGAAGCAGCGGGAAAGTGCGGAAATAGCCCTCCTCGATTTTATGCACGGTTTTAACTCGCGAGTGTCTGCCCTCAGGCGGCAAATACCCGCCGGCGCCGAAGACGGCTTTGTCGATGTAATAAGTGCGAGCGGCGGAATCATAACGGATATTAGTGTCCGAAAAGGCGAAAGGGTAGCGGCTGGGACAAAACTGTGCGAAATATCCGATAACAGCGGCCTGATATTGAAAGTGCCGTTTTTGGCTTCACATGATATACGGCCCGGGATGAAAGCCGAGGTCTCAATACCGTCTGCAATGGCCTTATTAAGCGGTTCGGTAAAGGAAATAGGAGGACAGGTTACCCTCTACGGCTCGAAAGCCCGAATTGTGACAATAGAGCTCGATAACCCCGGAAACATAGAAGCGGGCGACAGCGCCGTCTGTACCATCGAGGGCGGCATAACGCCGCTTGAGGACGGCAAGCTGGAGTATAAAACCTCTGCGCTTGTCTATGCAGAGGTATCCGGTTATGTCTCGGAGTTAAATGTACGCCAATATGAAAGTGTAACCGAAGGCAAGGTTTTAATGAAAATTGCCGTTAGCGACTTGGGCGGTGCAAAGGATGAGCTGGACTTTATGCTCACGACCGGTATATATAATGGTAAAACCGAACGGCAGCTGCGCAGTGTCCTTGAGGAGATAACGAATGCCATTGAACAACTAACGGTACTTGAGGAAACAGGGTTGATCAAGGCCGAAAGTGATGGGATCATTACCTCCTTGCCGGTAAGCAGGAATATGAAATTTGCAGGCGGCACTCTCTATGAGTATGTAACAGAGCATGTGAAGTTCGAGGTCGTTTTTGCGTCCGGGGATATGGCAGATATTGAGGAAAACCTCAAGTGTACGATTAACTACAACATAGGCGGAAGACAGTATAAGGCTAGCGGGAAAGTGACCGAAGTCGGATTTGGCTATGTTGTGGCGGAATTAACCCAGGTAAACGAGCGTGCCATGCAGGCACAGGGTTTTACCGCGGAAATTGTTCTGTCTGAAATACATGCGCCGATGACTATACCGACAAGCGCCATGATCGGTTCCAATCGAGTCTACATTATAACGCCTAAAGAGACAATACTCGGGAGACAGTACATAGCGACACTCCGGGAGGTGACGACGGGGCAGAAGGATGCATACAGGATAGAGATTACCGGCGGGCTTTCGCAGGACGACAAGGTAATAGTTTCATGGGACAGGGAAATTGAGGACGGTAAAGCAGTTGATATAGTGACGGGGTCCAAACCATGAAGTTTAAAGACATAAAGTGGAATATACTTCCTGCATTATTAGCCTTCTTACTTGCCCAGGCAACCGGTATGTATGCGTTGGGCAAACTTGAGAGGTTTGACTACACGCTTGTTACGTTCCGGGGCACAGTGACCCGGAATGATATGCAGGTTGTCAGTTCCGCTTTTGGAAGGGCAGCGGAAAGCGCTGTTTTCACAAGAAGCGAAAATACATATGTTTCGGACAGGTGGAATGATTACGAGTTTGCAACCGTATACGGCTGCAGTGAGATTTTCTTCGATATAGCGAACATCAAACCTGTCAGCGGAAGGACCTTGTGGGACAGCGATTCCAATGAGGGCGCCAAATACACCGTGATTGATTATAATCTTGCCGTCCGGTTGTTTGCCGGTAAGGATTGCTTGGGTGAGATGATAAAGGTTGGTAACGCCTGGTATATGGTAGTCGGCGTATGTACTGCGGAGGACGGCATATTAACTTCCGTTGACGAATACGCGGTTTATTTGCCGATGGACGAATATCTGGCACCGGACACGAAGAGCGGGTGCCTCCTCAGGCCGAAAAATGATAGCGCTTTGGCCTTTGCCTTGCAGGGAGAGGTTTCTGTCGCCGGAGGAATTCAAAGTGTCGACAATTTGAAGATACGTTCCGGCATGTGGTCGATGCCTGTACGCCTCTCGTTCTTCATAGTTTGGGCAATTGCTCTGCTTTACTCAATAAGGCTTGCTGTTAAGTATTTTGACTTGAGGATCAGGCGGATGCGTGCCGAGCTGGATGACTTATATCCTGCAGTATATATCAAGAAAAACATCGCAGGGATAGTGCTTCATGCAGTTGTGTTGCTAGTGCTTTGTGGTATTTTTGCCCTATGGTACAGGGCAGTCAGGTTTACTGTTACACTGGACGCGTCGCTAATTCCCGGAAGCCTTATTAATATGTCAGAGTGGGAAGAAAACATCAGAACATATATGCGGTATCGAAATTCCGCATATTTCGTTCCGTTCAGCCCTTCGCATAAAATAAGCAGTTACGGGAAAATCGCTCTGGTATCATCAGTTGTTTACGTGTTCGCGGCATGGCTGCTTATTAGGAAATCATGTAGGCGGACATTATTATTCTTAAACAGGGAAAGCAGTACATCATAAAAGTGATATTTATCCTTTTTTCACTGTAAGAATTCCGGTATTAGCCGCTAAATATACAACAAGATTATAGGAAAATTTCTGTGACATTATATGCAACCATGCTAATCATTACAAATGTATGCAAGACGCCAAAAAGCCCGGTATGCTGTATAGTCTTTAGCCTTACGTATGGGGGTGATAATTATAAACTAAATGATTTGCTTATGGCCCGGAAGTGCTTGGTAATCATAAACGGAATATAATATAAG
>JAAYMG010000297.1 GCA_012521525.1 Clostridiales bacterium
AACGACATCGCAAGACGTGATGGAGCCTAAAGGGATCAGCCCAGGAAAATCAGGATAATGGGGAGAACCGCCGCGGAAAGGGCGATCAGCACGATGCCCACCGCGGCCAGTTTGTTCCGGCGTCTCCAGTTGTGGGCTGCGAAAGTTGACATGTAGTACAAAAAGAGGATTGGCACTATGGCAAAAATGATTTTCATCGCAACCACCGTCGAACATTTATGAGGTACCGGTCAGCTTTTTATCAGTTTTCCGGTATGCTGTATCGTCAAATCTACGTCCACTTCCACAACGGAATCCTTGAAACGGCTGTTCCAGTCATAGTCGTAAAGCTGCCTTATCGTGAGGAAGTTCATTGCTGCGGCATCCCCGAATCCAAACACGTCTGTGTTTTGCTTGCGGCACTTTTCAACCAGCTGCCCGAGGCGATCTTTGATATATTCCCGGCAGGTTTTTTCCAATTCCGCTACTTGTGCCTCATCACTTATTTCCACACTTGTTTGCGCATTTTGCAGGCTGCCTTTGAGACTGACCGCCACCCGTACATGGGGTACCGAATCAATGATTTTTACGGATACTTTTGTTGATCTGGCTTTCCTGACGTTCAGGGAGATGATGCCTTCCGAAATCTCCGCAGCGGGTATCGAGAGGTTTCCCGCGGTGAATTCATCGCGCAGCATGAGCAGGAACCGGGTTTCATCGCCGTCAAGCTCTGATACCATGGTATCTCCGCTAAACAGCGCGGTGCCCCAAAGCTCGATCTTGTTGTCGCCTATACGGGGGATCTGCCCCGCCTTGAAGCTTCCGCCGGGAGTGTTTTCCGCTGATTTTTTCCCACCGTCCCCGGAAAACGCGGAAAAGTCATTTATGGCCGCAATCGTCATGATCGCCTGGGATGTGGGCGAAACCATGTCTTCATAAAAGGCACCCAGGGTCACATACGGAAAATATCCGGTGTTCCTGCTCTGCTCTATCCAGATCCTGTAATTTTTCATCAGGGAAGATCCGATGAAGGGCTTGTTCGCCTTTATGAAATCATGCGCGGATCCCTTGGCCAGCAGCAGGTATGCCGAGCGCCGTATTTCGTAATGGTTTATGATCTGAGAGATATGATCCGCCAGGCCCGTCGAGGCCAGTTCTTCCGACAGGACGATGACGTGTGTCTGGGTGAAGTTGGCTCTCCTCTGTATGGAGGCGTTCAACATGTCCAGCCCTTCATGCAGTGACGGGGCATCGACCGATACCACTGAATAGCCTTCTGCCGAATACCCGCCGTCCTCACCTCCGCCCCCGCCGTCTCCGCCGTTTCCGCTGCTGCCTCCGCCGCCGCTTTGTCCGGCGTCTTTCAATGTCGGGAACTGCACGGTCAGCCGCCATCCGTTTGAGCGACCTTTGTCTATGCCAAGCATCGTGATGTGCACGACATCATCGATTTCCTGCGCGTCATAGCAGCCCGGGAGCAGAAAAAGAGTTGCGGCAAGAAACAGGATAAAAAGCTTATGCCTTATCATCCGTGCCCTCCTTCTTTTTCCTGATTGCACTGACCGCAAGGGCGATCATCGGCATTATGAAAAACGGTATCGGACCCAGGCTCCTGATCATTTTCACACCTGAGATCACTACTCCCGATACATTTGACTGAAGCATGGCCCCTGCAAAAGTGATGAAGCAGCCGGCAATTATGATCGGCCTCCTGTCATCGATCCTGAAGATAAAACAGTAAATGCTGATGAAAGTATAAAATATCGCGGTCGAAGAAATCAGGGTGACCAGTATCCACACCAGCAGGAACACCGACTCTATTCTCTGGACAAACCTTCCGAAATCTATCAGCTGAGAAAGTTCATACATCGGAGAGGTCACTTCTTCTGCGATATAGAAAGGAAATGTCAGTATATAGGCCAGCAAAGTCAGCGTGATCACGATCCCCGAAATCGTCAGTGATGCGATCCCCGCCTTTTTGACGTATCCGGTCCCCTGGAGCGATCGTGCGAATACTGCCAGTATTATTACTTCTCCATATGCTGAGCTTCTTATTATTCCATGCATTATGTTTTTTTTGATGTCATAGCCCAAAATCGGGAAAAGGTTGGTAATGTCATAGTTTTCCGCAGCCAATAACAGCACTGCAAGCATGCCCGCGATAACAAAAAACGAGAAAAGCTTGGCGGTGCGGACGATGGTTTCCAGGCCCAAAAATGAAAGTATCGCAAGGCAGATCACAAAAATGAGGATAGTGTACCAGTCGGGTGTATTATGATACGTATATACATGAAGCGCTTCCTGAAAATCGGAAAGGTTTTGGATCACGATCA
>JAAYMG010000298.1 GCA_012521525.1 Clostridiales bacterium
CGACAATGGTAATACACCATAGAATACCGGTCAAAAACCAGAACAGTCCTAATATGAATCCGCCTAATACAAACCAGAGTATATTCCCAAGGCAGCCCATCTCAAATCCTCCGTATCAATTAACAGTTGTTATTTCTTGCCTGAAGGTTTACGTTTGCTCATAAATATTATCACAACCGCGACCAATGCCACAACTGCTATGATGACACCTATGATCGCTAAGCTGACTGTCTTATTATCGGACGGTCCCTCCTCGGATACATCCGAATCATCAGGGGTCACATCATCAGACGGCATCTCCGAAGGAGACACATCGGCATCGTTATCTGAAGGCTTTTGAGCGTTCAGCTTCCTGTCCTGTGCCGCAAGCCACTGCATGATGGTCTCGCCGTATTCTTCCGAGTAGAAATTGTTGAATACGTACTGCCAGGACCAATGTCCGTTGTATTCTGTCCTTTCAAATTCCGTGTAGCGGACACTGCCGCCGAGCTTTTCAAGCATCGGAACAGTCATACGGCTTGTTTGCGCTGCTCTGACAGTTGTATCGTCGGAGCTGTGGACGATCCATATCGGCAGATCGACGACCGCCTGCAGCTCCTTCTCGGTAGGAGTATATGCAGGACATACAGGGAACGAGGCGGCAAACAGGTCTGGGCGTGTCAGAATGACATTCCAGGTCATATAACCGCCCATTGAGCACCCGCCTATATAGACCTTGTCCTCATCGACTTTCTTTTCGCTGATGATTCTCTCTATCAGAGCGATAACATCTTCAAGGTAATCGGAACGCCTGTTGAAGTCTGCATCGTCCATCCATCCGGTCGGGCATTGGGGCGCAAGGACATAAGCGCCTCTTCCGCCGCCGAACAGGGACTGGACTTCGTCGGTGATCAACCCGATGACCTTATTGCCCCGGATCTGGACCTTGTTGTCAAATCCGCCCTCGCCGGCTCCATGTAACCACACTATCAGCGGATATCTTTTTCCGCTTTCCAGTTCAGGTTCATACAGGGCATAACTAATACCGCTGACATCTACATATTTATCGAAACGGTCCACGAGCTTATTATACATCTTCTTCTGCGTATAGGTCTTGTCTCCGACCGCGACGATACTCCCGTCAGCTCGCTTGAAGACGGCGTTCTGTGTGACTTCGTACTTCAGATCGATGGGTATGTTGCGCCATAACTTGCCGTTATACAAAAGCGTAGATGCGCCGCTCACTCCGAAGCCATGCTCCAGATTAAGAGTGACATATCTGCCGTCAACCGAAACCCCTGTCACTCTGCGGTCCAGTGACTCGATAGTAGATTCCTTTTGGGTCTGCCAGTTGAAATATGGGTATTCCAATACTGACACTCGAAAAGTATTCACAGTTATGGATTCGGGATCTACAGGCTCCTTCATGTCGATCACTACTTTGGTGACGTCTTCGCCATAATCGAACGATTCCGCCTCAATATCGAAAGTTGCGTCGCTTTTGTCCCTGGTCTGGCGCGCCAGCCAATCCATATATGTTTCGCCGTATTCTCTTGAATAATAGTCCGAGCAAACATAGACCCAGGAGAAGTGACCGTTATATACCGTTCCGTCCTTTGTCGTGACATTCGGATATTCAGTATAGCGGACCTCCGTGCTGCCGTGGAGTTTCGTCAGGTATTCATATGCATTCCTGCTGTTGGCAACCGGGCAAACAGGGTCATTGGCGCTGTGGACGATCCAAACGGGCATGTCTTTGAGCACCTTCAGCTCGTCCGCTGTCGGTGCGTAAGCCGAACAGACCGGTATAGCGGCCGCGAAAAGTTCGGGATATTCCAGAATGGTGTGCCATGTCATGAAGCCGCCGGCAGAAAAACCGCCAATATACACCCTGTCCTTATCGATCGGGTTGTTCTCCATCACCTCATTGATGAGGGATATAAGTACGGGAAGGGAGGATGACCTGCCGGTCTCGTCTGTCTGCATCCAGCTCCACGTTTTCTCGTCCTCCGGGTTTTGCGGCGCAACTACAAACATGCCGCCGAATTTTTCCTGGACCTCATCGCTTGCAAAGTATGTCACCCTGTTTTCCAGGATCTGCTTTTCATTGTCGCTGCCACCCTGCATGTATCCGTGAAGCCAGAATATGACTGCATAATCCTCGCCGTCTTCCACAGGAGGTGAATACATGCGGTATTTCATTCCGCCCTGTGATACATGATAAGTGAACTTGGCAGTCTGGGCATTATATTCTTTTCCGTGAACATAAGAAACCGAGCCCGGGGATAATTCAGAACCATCCAGCATCTTTACAACGGAGTTTTGGACTATTGAATAGTTTTTTATGGGGGAGTTGATCCCGGGGGAATTCTGAGTCGATTTCATCGTGATGACGACCTCGCTGCCCAGGACCTCTATCCTGGTGATGGTCCTTTGGAAATTGCCGACTTTGACGGAAAAGGTTTTGGCATCGACAGATACCGGGTCGATTTCATAATCAAACCTGATATGTACCTTTGTTATGCCTTCGCCCCAATCCAGGACCTCTTTCTCAAGATCAAAGACAACTTCGGCAAGCGCTTCACCTGCCGCAGCGCTTTCTCCTGATGTGTTTTCTCCGCCCGATCCGGCTTCGTCCGCAAAGACAGGGACTGAGAATGGGTTGAAAGCAAGCAGAAGTGTGAAGCACAGTATGGCCGCCAATGTTTTTGTGATGCGTTTCATTTTGATCTCATTCTGTTTATTTTCCTGTTTCATATACATAGTGTCAGATGTATTATATTATTGAATAAGCAATGCCGGTTTAATCAACTGACAGGTTCGGTTCTGAGCAGGACCCGGGCATATCTGGTCAGAGCGGAAAGCCGGATCCAATAATAAAAAGCAAAAGCTTATGAGCTGCCTGATCATGGCTCATACATCAAAAACAGTTGCCTTTGCTTTCTGGTATTATAATACAAATGTCGAATTTTAGCAAGATAAAAGACCAGTAAAACCATTGAGTTGATGAAAAGTGTCTATAAAAGTTGTAATTTCAACTATGATCGTGTTGACAGTGAGATATGGAAATGTGATACTTAATATGTAATGGTTCCGGGGCAGTTTAATATGAAAATTATGAAGATTCAGGGAACGGAGGTCGGTTATGAGCAAGCTTTTTCCGCGTACCGAAATCGGCGGCATATCAGTATCGAGAATGGTGATGGGATCTAACTGGTTGCTGGGGTTCAGCCACACAGGGGCGGCCGCTGACAAAATGATAAGGGACCGCTACTCGGACATCGGGCCATTCAAAGCGATAATTGAATCGTACATGGTGTATGGTGTGGACACTATCATGGCTCCGTTTAGTGCGTCCCCCATGCTTGTGAGGGCTGTAAAGGAGACTGAGCAGAAGCTCGGGCGAGAGATAATAATGATAGACACGCCATTTGTAAATGTTGATGATAATGCCGATGCCCGCAGGGAGGCTGAGGATGTATTCAGGAAGAGCCGTGAAAACGGGGCGAAAATATGTCTTATCCACCATTCCTGTGCTGAGCAGCTGGTGGACAAGAACAAGGCTGAGATAAGGAGGCTTGGTGACTATACTAAAATGATCCGTGATTTCGGGATGGTACCGGGTCTTTCCGCGCATATGCCTGAGCTTGTGGTTTACAGTGACGCGAACGGATACGATGTTGAGACATACATACAGATATATAACTGCATGGGATTTCTGATGCAGGTTGAAATCGAGACTGTCGCGCGCATCATACATGATGCAAAAAAACCGGTCATCACGATAAAGCCTATGGCCGCGGGAAGGGTAACGCCGTTTGTAGGGCTCAATTTTGTCTGGAATACTATCAGGGAGTGCGATTTGGTCACTGTGGGTGCATATACGCCGGACGAAGTTCATGAGGACGTGGAGATATCCTTTGCGGCACTAGAGCGCAGATTTCCGGATATTGAGAAGCGTTCAAGCCCGGTGATGGATCAGGCGGCTTTTGGAAAGTGATGATGAGTATATCCCTGTATCTGCTTTGATCCCTCCTGCTATTTCTTTTCGTCGACATTGCGCGAAAACTCAATAATGGTATTGGCAATTAAACACCCGAAAGCTTTATTAGCTTTCGGGTGTTTGAGTTAGACCGAGTATCAAAAACGGTCTGAATCTTTTAGGTTAGTGAATAATATGTCTGATTACCTATCGTGCTATCATGCATGTATGTCACAACCTATAATGGCAGCCATTGAATCACCTTTTCGATATAAGTGTCCCAGAACTTCCAGTCGTGTGCGCCCGGGCCTTCTTCGTATTTGAGGTCTACTCCTTCGGAAATCAGGAAATCCCTGTATCTGCGATTGACATCTACAAGAGGATCCTCCGTACCGCAAGCCATATACATTTTCGGTACTGGTTTACCCTGAGCTTTTATTATCTTTAGAACTCCCTCGGGGTCCTTGTCGCTTTCGCGCAGCTTGTCAAGATCTCCGAAGATGGCTTCAAAGTAGCTTCTCTTACCAAATCTAAAGGGTGCATCCTCTGTGGCTTCGGGGGCACGATATGTAACCAGCGCTGATGAGAGTCCTGCGACATGACTGAATGTGTCGCAATATTTCAGCCCGTTGCGGATCGCACCATATCCGCCCATGGAAAGTCCGGCTATAAATGTGTCTTCACGCTTATCGGACAACCTGAAGATTTCGCGTGTAGCTTCGACAAGGTCCACGCCTATGAACTCCCCGAACATGTTTCCGCGAGCTTCATCGTCAACATAGAAACTGTTCTCGCCGGAGGGCATGATGACCGCAAGGTTATTTTCTTCAGCCAGCATGCGGATCCTCGATCCTGTTATCCAGTCGGCGTGGTTGCCGAGTATGCCGTGCAGGAGATAAAGCGTTTTGAACGGCTTTTTCTCGGGGAGCGGCGTTCCCGGAAATACCATTTTTGATGCAGGGATAACAGCGGTGATCGTGACATTTCTGGCTAACGCTTTTGAGAAATAGGTTGCTTGTACGAGTGCCATTCTAGGTTCCTCCGTTTGTAATTTGATATATCGAATGGTTATTTATGCAATTATAAAATCAATTAATGCATCGGTCAAGTTTTTGTCGGTCACTGAAACCAGTGTTGTGTTTCTTAGACAGATGCGTCTTTTTAGGCTATTGATATATGAAGAGTCTGCCACGGACTACATGACAGACTCTTCCTGTCAACAGAAAGTGAGATTATTGAGGTATAACCAATGTCTGTCCTTCGTAGATCAGGTTCGGATCCTTTATGACAGACTTGTTTTCGTTATAGATCCTGATCCAGTTCAAACCGCTTCCGGTAAGGCGTTTTGCTATGCCCCAAAGAGTATCACCCTTTACAACCGTATAGGTGTTGCGGGTTTCCGGAGCGGACGGTGTTTCGGGCTCACCGGGGACTTCAGGTGTTACGGGGGTTTCGGGAGCTTCAGGCTGGACAGGTTTAACCTCGGCAGCCTTGAATGATTCGTTCAGCCAGGCAATGAATCCGTCGGGATAATTCCTGTCATACGGTGTACCGTCATCATAGACCAGGTTCGACCCGAGGGCGAAGAGTGCAAGATGCTGGCTCATCGGGACTCCGGTAAACGCGGCGGGCAGATACTCGAGACTGTGATCGCCATACCGGATCCACTTCAGGCTGGTGAGACGAACGTTTTTCATCTTTTCAAGTGTCGGGATCAACGGCTTGATAAATGAATCGTATTTTACGAGCTCATCATTGATGCCGTGAATGATCCAGATTGGGAGTTCGAGCTCGTCGTACCATTTAAGCTCTTCGGGTGTCGGTATTTTGGCAGCAGCGATCAGGAAGGCTGCTGCATACTCGTCGGCATACTCGCTAAGCATGCTCCATGTCATATAGCCGCCGGCAGAAGTCCCGCCTATCGCAACTTTACGCGGATCGATATTTGGATTTTTACTGATAACTTCGTCAATTATTGCATGTACTTCTTTATTATAGTCAGAGCGGTTATCCCCGTCGTTATCGGTCATCCAGGTGCCTGCATTCCTGTTGTCGGCCTTGTACTCATTGGCCTTGGGGAAGAGGAGATAAGCTCCGCCATCGGCGAACAAGGCCTGGTATTCCGGTGACGCATAAGTATGCATATCCGTATAAGAAACACACTTGTTGCCTTCCATACCGTTGCCTGCTCCATGGAATACCACAACAAGAGGATATTTTTTGCCGGGATCTGCACCGTGAGCAATGGGATCATACAGATAGTAGTACATGCTGTTGTCATTACCGACCGTATGATCCAGCTCGTGTTTATATTCCTCATATAGTTCATCGACTACGACTTCCGGATGGGTCGGGCCGTATCCGACCACTTCCATGACCTGGTCCGAAAGCCAATCGAAGAAGCTTGTATATGGACGGCATGCGTTATCTGTCAAACCGGTAGGCTTCATACTTGGGGCAGACAACCATTCAGTCTCGGTTTCGGTTGTCAGTTTCGAGTTGTCGAATTCTACGGTACCCCCATATTGCTTGAACACGGAAATATCGGTCAACAGTTCAGGCCCGTTGCCAAAATCATAGTAATATACATTCTTATCATAGCGGAAATGGACAAGGCCGTCCTTTACATAGTAATTGCTTCCGTCGGACTGTTCGGTATCGACAGTTGGGTCAAGGTAGTTCCTTCCGTCATAGTCGTCGCCTTCACAGTCGAAGTTATTATGGACGTATACCCAGCTCCAATGACCCAGGTAAGGGGCCATGAATGGCGGCAGTCCGTCAAAATCGACCTGTCTGAATAGAGTTATGTATACCGGAGCATCTTCGGCAGCGACTCCGACTTTGGAGTATGCGTCGATCAGCTGATTAAATGATATTATGCTGTTAGCGGGTGTGCAGGTCGTGTCATCGATACTGTGGATGAAATAAACGGCGGTAGAACCAAATTTAACGTCTTCATCTGCCATATCAATGTTGAACTGCTTAAATGAGAACTTCGCAGAAGCGGATGCGATCGCGTCGGCAGCTTCTTCAGACAATTGTGAAGCCGGGCAAATCGGGAACGCAGCCGCAAAGAATGTCGGGTACCTTGTGATCATATCGATCGTACCCATTCCGCCCATAGAGCAACCGCCGACATATATGCGGCGTTTATCGATGTTGTACTCGCTCATGACCTTTTCGATAGCTTCCATTACGGCTTCCGGGTCATGCCTGTTAGTGGTTTCGTTGTACTGAGGAGCGAGTATGTATGCAGTTCTGAGCGCTTCCTGTGATTCTGCCGAAGCCCAGGCAGTAACAAGGTTTGCGGCAATCTGCTTGCGGTTGTCCCTGCCGCCCTCGCCGCCGCCGTGGAGCCAGACGACCAGCGCTTCGGCTTCAACGCTTTCCGGGACATACAGGCGGTAGTTCAGCTTATCCGTCTTTCCCTCGATAAAAGCATCCACAGCGGGACTTACAAGCGCGGTGCAGGTAAAGACTGTATCCTTTGAAAACGATGTGCCGTTTGCTGACTTGACTTCACCGACCAGAGCGAGTTTGCTGTTCTCGACCGAATCGGGATAGACTTTGTGTGTGTCGCTGAACTCGGTTTCAAGATGTAGAATGATCTTGCTTCCGTCTACTTCGACGCTTTTTACTACCCTCGTAACTTCCTCGGTAACATTTGAATAAGTTGCGTAACTAAAGTAGGTGACGGTAGCTGAGTAGGAGAAATCATCCACATCGACGCTGGATGGATCGACCGGTACTCCCATGTCGATCACAACGCCTGTAATTGCTTCTCCCCAGTCAAAACATGTGGCTTGCAGCGTAAATGTCGGGCCCTCTTCGGCTGCCAAAGCATGGATGCCGAATGAACCAAAAGCGGTTGCTGCAGCAAGAGCCAACGCCATAGCCTTGCGGAAACGTTTTCCCATAGTTTTCCCACCTCTTCCGAAATCTTTATGCAGGCTGAACCTGCTTGCAAAACAAGCATTGGTGCTTGATAATGCCGTTTATATCATTTCTGTATGTATATATTAAATAAAATATAGATATAAAACTTCCACATTTTGTTATTATAATATAAATGAACGGTTATATCAATATATTTGTTGCACTAAAACCATTGAGTTGGCGAAAAGTTCGCAAAATCATCACTTTTCAAACCCGATTGTTGATTGGATTGTTCCGTTAGCTGAAATCAGTGGCCTCTGCCCGCTATGAACCTGGTAAAGGTATTTCAAATAGAGCAAAGGAAGCGACATCCCAAAAAACAGGATCCGGTAAGCAAACAGTCTGCCTACCGGATCTGTTTTACACTGCAGCTCTAACCAGACAATAGACTTAAAGTCTCAAGTCAGTTTATGTCGTTAGGTTACATTGTCACGTTGAGACGCCTCGGGAAACCGCTTGTCGCAACAGGAAGGTGCGCCTTCTGCAGCTCGGTATCTTCATCGATCATTGCTCGCGAGTAGCTGTCGAACAGCATAGTCGCCTTGCAATTTTCGGTATAGGCAGGCCATTCGGGCAGCCCTTCGCCATTCGGATTTCCGGTCCTTGCGAATGCTACATATGCACCGCTATAGGCTGCTTCCAGCCTGTCCGTCGATCCGTCATCGCGATTGCAGATCGCAACCTTGTCGGTGTTGTGGAACGCAAACGGTATGTCGGCGCAATGCCATGCGGGTGTTCCGCCATTGATCGGGAAGTCGTATGCAAACAGGTAAGCGTAGACGGGAGCCTCGGCATTCTTGCTTCGATGATCCACGAACTCCATGAGCTGCGTGCGGTTGGACATGCAGCTCAGGATGAGCTCGTTCTTGTCGGGATATACCTGCTTGAACAGCCTGATCAGCTCGTCGGCTTTTTCCTGTCCAAACTGTTTTGCAAGGATGTTCCTGCGTTCTTCGACCGGAATCTCGTCCTTGTTTGGTATGTTTCCTAAAAATGCACCGAATTCCGCGATAACGGAACCGACCATCAGAGGTTTCTTTGAAGCCGCTTCGGTGTATCCGACATCATACGGATGGCCTAAATACCAGTCGTTCGGTACCGGATGCCACAGACCGATCCCGCCCCAGCCCTTTTCGTTCAGTTCGGGTGAGATCTTGCGGAACGCGTAAATCAAATCCTCGGTCGGGCATGCCTCAAGGTCCTCGATGCTCTTTACATCGAGTTGTCTTATGAGCATTTCCGCTATATCCCTGTCGTGACGCTCGATCTTCCAGGGAGCACCTGCGCCGCCGGACATCATGATCCCGCGGGCAAACAGCTTGTCAGCAGCAGGGGTCATATACATGTTGATGACTTTTCCGCCTCCGCCCGACTGTCCGAATATAGTTACGTTTTCCGGATCTCCGCCGAATGCTTCGATGTTGTCGTGCACCCATTGAAGTGCCGCGACGAGATCTGCATTACCTGCATTGCCCGAGTTCCAGTACTTGTCACCGTATGATGACAGGTCAAAGTAACCGAAAATGTTCAGACGGTGGTTGACGGTGACAACGACGACATCGCCATGTACGACAAGGTTAACGCCGTCATAAGCGACCATCTCAATGCTGGAGCCTGCCGCATACCCGCCGCCATGGAACCATACCATGACCGGCTTTTTGGCATTCCTGTCTGTGGTATTCGTCCAAACGTTCAGGTTCAGACAGTCTTCACTTTCAG
>JAAYMG010000299.1 GCA_012521525.1 Clostridiales bacterium
ATTCATCTTTGGAATAATCTATATTCGTAATACTCGCATTTATTTAATAATAGGAAGTACCGCGTCAGCATGTCAAGTCTTTATTGTAAACCCGCTCGTTTATTCCGCACCTGTGGGATTTATACTAATAAAAGAATAATGAATGATTGCCAAGCCACAACTGCAAGAAGAATAATGATTGAATAAACACAAGCGATATGAAGAATAATCACTGACTATAATCTTCAAAGTCAAAATGAGGAGGTTTCCACGATGAAGTGCCGTGAAAAGGTATTTGGCAAATTGGATTCGGGAGAAGAAGTCCGGCTGTTCCACCTCGAAAATGATGAAGGGCTTGAAATTGATATAATCGAGTATGGGGCGATCATACACCGCCTTGTGGTGCCTGACAGAAAAGGTGAGCGCGCAGACGTAGTCATGGGACAGGATACGCTGGAAGACTACATCAAAAAGCCCGGCTTTTACGCGGCCGTCATCGGACGCTGCGCTAATCGCATAGCGAACGCAGTTTTCTCGATAGACGGCAAGGAATATGTTCTTGAAAAGAATAACGGAAGCAACAACCTGCACAGCGGAAGCGGAAACTATGCGGATAAACTGTTCAGGGGAAAGCTTTTTGACAGCGAAGACAAAGTAGGAGTGACCCTATACTACAAGGACTTCGGCAGGGGCGGATTCCCAGGCACAGTTGACGTCTGGGTGACCTATACTCTCACCTCGGAGGGCTGCCTGGAGATCCGTTACAAGGCTATACCTGATTCCGACACAGTGATCAACCTGACCAACCATGCCTACTTCAATCTTTCAGGGCACGATTCGGGCTCGGTGGAAAACCACCTCCTGCAAATCGAAGCTGATTTCTATCTCCCCAACGACAATATGGCTTTGCCGACCGGTGAAGTGTTTAGCGTAAAGGGGACCGACATGGATTTCAACTCCCCGCGTCCCATCGGAGATGGGTTCAGGAGCGCGGAAGTTCAGCTTGCGCAGTTCGGCGGCTACGATCACAACTACTGCCTGCGTGGAAGAGGATACCGTAAAGTGGCTGAGCTTTACGATCCTGTCAGCGGACGCGGTATGGAGGGTTATACCGACCTTCCCGGCATGCAGCTTTACACTACAAACACCGCTATGAAAAACAGCACCGGCAAGGACGGAGCAATATACCAAAAGCACGGAGCACTTTGCCTTGAAACGCAGCATTTCCCGAACTCTGTAAACATGTCGCACTTTCCGTCCCCGATTTACAGAGCAGGTGAAACTTACGAATCAGTCACTGCGTTCAAATTCTTTGCAAAGTAAGAAAGAAGGGCTTAAAATAAGGATAAATAGCTAAGAAATAATAACGAAAAAAAGTAGTAATAAGTAATAACAATAACTAATAAGTAATATCCATCGATAGTAATATCCAACGCGTCCATCGCACGAAAAATGAACTGCTCCCTGTCTGCCTGACCCGGAGCAGTTTAATTATATTATTGATTGAATTAAAGATCGGAATTATAGCCCTAATTAAAGGACTAATTATAAACCAAATCATATATCAAAACATAAATTTCAATCGACTCATCTGTATACTATCTCGCAATGCTCACTATCTCAAATGTGATATCACCGGAGATCTCGATCAGACCATAAGTGGGACTCTTTGAAAGGTAGGTCTGGTGCCCGATACATCCGGGGTTCATGATCCACATCCCGCCATCGCGGTCCAGATAGGGAACATGGGTATGTCCGAACAAAACCGCATTGACCCCGAGTTCTTTGCCCTTCCATGCGATTCGTTCGATGCCGAACTTGACGGCATACCTGTCGCCATGTGACAGATACAGTGTTTTACCGCCTATTTCCAGCACCTTGCTTTGAGGGTAAGCAGTCACGAAATCATTGTTCCCTTTTACAATGTCGAATGGGATATTTGGATACAGGCGCTGCAGCTCCGCTGCGTCTCTGACATAATCCCCAAGATGGATGGCGCGGTCGGGGCCTACTGCCTCAATCGCGCTCTTCATCAGGCTCAAATCGCCGTGAGAATCGGAAAAAACGATGATCTTCATATATCATACCTTTGTCATTCTGTTACGGTAGTACGCATCAGTTATTTAGACGGGGCGCCTTTCCCCTGTTTTCTCTTGCGAAGGATCGCGTATTGCGGTACTGCGACAGGAAGCCTGCATCCGTACAGCCTGTGAGGATGCTTGGCGTCGTCGGTCGAAATTTCATCGACCGTATCGTAAAGCTCACCAACGGTAAATGCTATGGTTTCGCCGCGCGGGATCATCAGTTCTACCTCGTCACCGGTATAAAACCGGTTTTTATGGCGCACCACAGCGTTGCCATCATCATCACACTGTTCAACTATCGCAACCACGTCCCACTCGCGAATATATGACGAATCCGAATAGTGCTGCATCGGCTCCTCAGGTCTGCCGAAAAAGAATCCGTCGCAATACTCCCGGTGGCTTACCTTGCATACTTCTTCAAACCACTTTTCGTCAAATGGTTTGCCGTTCAACAGGTCGTCAAGCGCACCCCGGTAAGCACGTGTCGTGACCGCGGCGTAATACTCGCTTTTCGCCCTGCCTTCGATCTTCAGGCTGGTAACACCCGCGTCGACGACCTTATCGAGGAACCGTATTGCGCAGAGGTCCTTAGAATTCATGATATAAGTGCCCTCGGGATGCTCTTCGATCTCGTAATACTCCCCTTCGCGTTTTTCCTCCCGGAGGTAATACTTCCAGCGGCACGGCTGGGCGCATTCACCCCTGTTCGCATCCCGCCCCGCCATATAGTTGGATAGCAGGCATCTGCCCGAAAAGGAGACACACATTGCCCCGTGCACAAAACACTCTATGTCAAGGTCCGGAGCGGTGTTGGCACGTATACCCGCTATCTCGTCAAGACTTAACTCTCTTGCAAGTATGACACGCTTCGCTCCCAAGTCATACCACATTTGCGCTGCCGCGTAGTTTGCAACGCCGGCTTGCGTGCTTATGTGTATCTCAAGCGAAGGCGCATGCCGCTTGACGATATTCATTACGCCTACATCGGTAACGATCACGGCATCCGCACCCGCGGCCTCAATATGTTCAGCAAACTGCGCAAGGCGCTTCAACTCGTCGTTTCGGGCAACGGTATTCAGTGTCACATAGGCCTTGACGCCATGTTCGTGGCAAAAGTCGATCGCTTTTTTCAGTTCGTCGCGTCTGAAGTTTCCCGCGGCAACGCGCATGCCGAATTCGGTACCTGCCATATACACGGCGTCGGCACCGTAAAGCACGGCCATTATCAGCTTTTCAAAGTTGCCCGCAGGAGCCAGCAACTCGACTCGTCTATTGCTGTTTATATCCATAATTATTATGATCTCCGCCTGCTGTCATCCCATGATGGGGATCAAAACCCACAGTAATATTATCTGCCGCCGTAAACACCGGGGTTGGCTTCGATGACCTTCTGGTGCTCTTCGGCAGTGCGAGAGAATGCGTGTACTCCCTCTTCAGTAAGCGCATAATAGTAGAACTTGGTATCATCCGGATTGAGGGCGGCCTTGATCGATGCTATACCCGGGTTGCAGATCGGTCCGGGCGGCAATCCCTCATATTTATAAGTGTTGTACGGGCTGTCGATCAGGGTGTCCTCGCGTGTAAGCAATCCCTTTCTCTCGGGCAATACATACTGTATGGTCGCGTCGATCTGAAGCAGCCTCAGGTTTTTGCTGTTGAGGCGGTTGTGGATGACCGAAGATATCTTCCCGCGCTCATCGTTGTTTGCCGCTTCCTTCTCGATCAGGGAAGCTATGGTCAGTATCTCCCTCATCGAGTAACCCGACTGGTCTATCTTGTCACGCAGGCTCTGCGTCATCTTGCGGTTGAAGTTCGCCAGCAGTTTGTTTATAGCGCTGACGGGATTCTCGTTGACATAGAAGTTGTATGTGTCGGGGAACAGGTAACCCTCAAGCCTGTTCTTGCCCGCCGGCAGGCCTTCAAGGAAGGAATATTCGAAATCGTAGTTTTCACAGACATCCAGCAGGTTCTCGTATGTGTTGACACCATGGTCGGAAAGCCTCAGGAGTATCTGTTCGACAGTGAACCCTTCAGGGATCGTCACGCTGACGACCGCACGGTAGGAGGATGTGGATCTCATGGCGGAAACCAATGCCCGATAGTCCATCGTCCCCTTCACTTCATAGCTGCCGGGGTTTATCTTCTCCTCGGCATTGGAAAACTTGGCGTACAGGCGGAACAAAAACGGATACCTGACTATGCCCGCTTCGTGCAGCTTGTCGGCGATCGCAGCTATGTCGTCATCTTCGGTGATTTCGATTGGAGCAGTAAAGTCTTCCTTTGTGAGCGCCAAAACATCATCCGCACACAGCCACCCCATTCCGGCTAAAAAGGCTGACGCACCAATAACGAACAGGAAGTACAATATCGCACTCAAACACCCGGATTTCCTTACCGGCGCCTTTTTGCGCTTCGGCTCTTCGGACTTCGGCTGCGGTATCTTACGTTGTTCAGGCATTGGAACCCTCCGATTTCTCGATTCGCAGAATCGAGTTTTCTGTTACAATTATGTCCATAAGTATGTCAAAAGCGTCTACAGGAACGCCATCTTTCAACATTATATCAAAACACACACCGCATTTGACAGCCCGGCACTTTTCCAGGTACCGGTCATAGTATCCGGCGCCCTTGCCAAGCCTGTTCCCTTTCCGGTCAAAAGCCAGTCCGGGTACGATCGCGAAATCTATGACCCCGGGATCTGCCGCTTCCGCATCCGAATCGGGTTCCGGTATACCAAACGGGGGCCGGGATTTCAATTCGTCCAGGCTGTTTATATAGCAGGCGTCCATTATGCCGCCGCTTTTGCACCTGGGAACACAGACTTTCTTTTCGCTTCTGAGAAGGCTTTGGATAAGCGAACGTGTCTGTACCTCTCCGTCGATCCCGACATAGCAAAAGACGACGTTTGCCCTTTGCAGTTCCGGTAAGGAAAGCACCTTGCCGGCTATTACGGCGGACGCGACACGGGCATCCTTATCGTCCATTGAACGGAGCAGCTTCTTTATCTCCGACCTTAACGACTTCTTTTCTTCCGGGACATTCTGCACGGAAGAAACGGGATCCCCGGTCCGGCCGGCCTGATATGAAAGTCCACTGCCTGCTTCCTGCCGGTTCCGTTCAGAATGCTTATCATCCTCAGGCAAGCCCGCAGGAAGTCCTCGCTCATCCTGCGTCAGGCAAGTTCGTCCCTCATGCTGTTTGTCTTCCGATAATACGGTGTGATCAGGCTCTTTCATAATACTTCTTTTACATTTTCAGTATAGCAGATCTTGTTTCGGACCATCGTTGCCGCCTCGGTCCCCCTGACGGCTTCGATCAGCCTCAGCGCGAAAGGGATCGATAGCGCCGCAGCCCTTGCCGTAATGATTTTGCCGTCCCTTACGACATCGGCATCCATGACCTCGGCTCCGGCAAGTTTTTCCTCGTGCCCGGGATAGCATGTCGCCTTTTTCCCCTTCAAAAGGCCCATCGACCCGAGAACGGTAGGCGCCGCACATATGGCACAGACATAAGCGCCGCTGTCATAAGCATATTGGACCATCGCTTTTACGCGCTCGCTCTTCATGATCTCAGAAGTGCCGCCAAGGCCTCCCGGGAGAACGATCATCTCAAGTCCTTCTTTCACCATCATGTCGTCGGTTATATCAGTCTTGACGACCGCCCCGTTTGAACCGGTTATTTCACGCGAGCCTATGCCGACCGTCACGACTTCGACCCCGGCACGACGCAGCAAGTCTACGGGAGCCAACGCTTCCATCTCTTCAAAGCCGTTTCCAAAGATTACGTAAACCACAGCGCACCTCTTTTCTCAGTTCAGCTGAAAAGCAAATTGACATACGGTATGGGACCTGCACCGAAAAGCACTTCGGAAAGCTGTCCGGGAGTTATATGGGCCCTGGATTCGATCTGTTCGGCAAAACCGACCTCCGGGCCTTCGACCCTGTATTTTCCGCTGTTCCACGGGCATGTCCTGTCAGAAACTACGATCTCGAAGTTCATGTCCTTTCGGTATGAAGCGGCATAAGACAGCATCGTTTTTGCGTCCAGTATGCGCGCCATGCCGAAGCGCTCCGCGTCATGGGGACAGGCCGGAGTCAGCATATCCGCCCGGTTTGTCCGGAATTCGTCAAGGACTTTTGCACAGAGAGTATGATAAGACTCCTCGTCTTCCGCAAACAGCTCGTTTATAAGCAGGCCGTCATCGGTGATCTCACACACGGCATATCCCATCAGCGTGCCGCCGTCCTTCAACAGGAACATGCCTCCGCCGGCGATCTCCGCGATCCTGACCGCGCGCTCCCAGTGAAGGTCCGTGCGCAGCAGATGATTGCGATACCTCATGACATTTTCAAACATTCTGTTCGCGTCGGAAATGTCTCCGGCTGTCGGAACGGTGTCCAGCCGGCCGGCGGTCAGCGAACTCCTCACAAGGGTATACCTGTCCGAAATCTTGTCATCGGGTATCCCTTCTCTGCGAAGTTTGACCGTAGTCAGGCCGAAAACCTCCGCAAACCCGAACCGCTTATAGTACTCAAAGAGCGAGTCTTTCTGCGGCACCAGGATCGCAAGCGGTATATTTCTATGACGGAGCTCCGCAAATATTTGTTCCAGTACCCTGGCTGCAAGCCCCCTGCCCCTGTATTCCGGGTCCGTCCCGACCGCGAAGATGTAGCCTGCCGGAACGACATTTGAATGGTAGTCTATCTCCATGGGCAGGATATGCGCCATCGAAACGATCCTGTCGCCGTCCGCATATACAAAGGCATTTCGTGGTTCGAATACCTCTTTCAAAAAGTAATCCCTGAACGCTTCGTCACCCGGAAAACAGGTGACCCACAGGTCGGACAACCCCTCCCTGTCGCGCTCTTCGGCTAACCTCAACTGCATAATCCCACCTGCGATCAATCGCGATTGGACAGACAGGGATGTCCCACATCCATCATACAGCATGAGACGACCTTGCGGACGCCTGTGTACTTCATAAGGATCATGTACGGGTCGTATGACAGTTTGGACTGCCGCAGGCCCTCGATCCCCATATCCTCTTCGCGATTTATATAGGTATATTTCGAACAGAACTCTTTTGCGAACTGATTTGTGAGCATCTGGTAAGCTCCGGGGATCTCCCACTCCGCTTTCTCGATCTGGACATCGATGGTGTCGTCGCAGATAGGGGTCCCTATCGAGAATCCGATGATTTTCCCGTCCAGGCGCAGTATCCCCCCGACCGAGCCAAGGTAATCCATGTTCTTAAGCAGCTTGTTTATCACCAGGCGTTCCGTTTCAAGGTCCCCCTCGGACGAGCGGTTGTCACGGAACCAATGCCTGTCATACTCCATTATCTCACCGATATTGTCGGGCGTGATATGCTCAAAGCTCCAGCGCCCCTCATATGTTTTGAGAAAGCGATTTACAAAATTCCTCTTGCCGTGCAGCTTCTTACCCGACAGGGAAATCATCTTCTCGGAAAGGTACAGGTATTCGGAAGAATCACGGTTTTCGGTAAACTCGAACTCGTTGGGATAGTTGTCCCGGATGATCTCCATGTACTCCTTCGGCACATATCCGAGCCTCAGCGGTTCCCTGTTTGTCTCGCAATATTCTATGAGTTTGTCCATCGCCGCGATGAAGTCACCCTCTCCGACAGGTATCAGGTAACTCCGTTCGCCGTCTTCATAGTATCTGATAAACAGAAAGCCGTCACTGAAATCGATTTCGAACCGGTATTTTACGTCCCACAGAAAATATGTTGCGTAGGCTGATTCACACATGCGGGTCTTTACTTTGGATAGACATCTGACCATCTCATCGCGGTCTTCCCGTCTCATTCGCCTGAAAGATAACAAGTTAACACTCCTCGATAATAATACATGCAATTGGTTGGTTTTTTAATCAGCTGGTTTCTTAAATTATTTGATATATAGGCAGAAATATAGGTGATCCAATAACAGTTTATCCTGATACAGTTAAGCCGGTCAAAGTTAAACCAGATACTGTTTATCCAATAGATTATCAAACAGTTAATCTGATAGTTAACCCAATAGTTAATCTGACAGTTAATCCAATAATTCAATAATTAATCCAATAGTTAATACAATAGTTAATCTAATATAATTAATCTAGTAAAGCCTATCAAGATATAATCAATCAAGAAAAACCAAAACCTTTTGATAGATTTCACCGGCTATGTCTTCCGGTGAGCGCATGATCCCGTCACGGTCGCATTTTATAGTTGTCCAGTTGTAGTGCGACGCCAACTTCCTGGCAACTTCCGAAGCCCTCCTGAGGTAGCCGAGGTCGGTCTCGTGTATGTCTTCATCATCGCCGCGTTTCCTTATGAGCGACGCGCTGCTTTCCGGCGTGACATCCAGGAATATGACCATATCGGGCCAGGGAAGGCCCAGCTTGTTATACTCAAAATCGAACAGCCATTCCGCAAACGGGATCTGCTCATGCTCAGGCAGCTTTGCAGCCTGGTGCACGGCATTCGACGTGGTGAACCTGTCGCAGAGGATCAAGCCCCCGGACTTATAGAAATCTCCCAACCCCTGCAAAAAGGCCGCGACCCGGTCTACCGAAAAAAAGGCCGATGAAGCGTATGGGTTCACCGAGTCGGGACTGCTTCCGAACTCGCCGCCCAAGTACATGCGGAGGAGCTGGGATGACGGGTTTTCATATCTGGGAAACTTCTGGTATCGAAAGTTCCTGCCCTCCTTTTCCAGCCTCTGCCTGAGGAGGAGAGCCTGCGTGGACTTTCCGGAGCCGTCTATTCCTTCTATAACTATCAACTTGCCTGACATAATCATGTCCTTCCGGTTTATTTATCGACGGCCGAGCCGCCGCTTAATCCGAGTATGGAAGTTTTACTTTTTTAATGACTTGCGTACCGCATATAAAAGGTACTTCGGCAGGCGCATCATCCTCCCGATCCTTGAAGGCTGCTTATACAATCGGTACAACCACTCCAGGTTCATGCGGATCATAAGCTCGGGGGCGCGCTTTGCCTCGCCTGCGAAAACATCAAGCGAGCCGCCAAGCCCGATCATCGTGCAAGGGACCAGTTTGTCGGCATTCCGGTACATCCACCGTTCCTGCTTGGGTGATCCCAAACACACAAACACGATGTCGGCTTTGGCCGCATTTATCGCTTCTACTGCTTCCTCGTCGCTTTCAAAGTAGCCGTGCAGGCATCCGCACACATCCAATCCGGGTGCGATCTGCTCCATCTTTTCGGCGGCACGCTCGGCGACTCCGGGTTTTGCCCCCAGCAAAAAGAGCCTTTTCCCCTGTTTTGCAAGCTCCGGAAGCAAGGCTTCAGCCAGCTCTATGCCCGCCACCTTCTGTCTCAGCGGAGTCTTCAGGATCTTCGACGCCAGCACGACGCCGGCGCCGTCCGGGATCACCAGGTCAGCTTTGTTTATCAGCTCGCGAAACTCCCGGTCCTTTATGCAGTCGTAAGCGATCTCGGCATTGGGTGTGACAACGAATGCCGTCCGTCCGCTTCGGATAAGCTCCATGGTACGGTCAACGGCCTGCCGCATAGTGATATTGTCAAATGTGACGCCAAGAATTTCTGCCCGCTCCAACCGCATTTCCTCCGTAGATTTTATGACCAATATACCGGTCTTATTATTTTATCATAATGCAAAAACGCTTTCAACCGTGATAAAATATAAATAACCATACTATATCGCAAGGAAAACGGCAATATGAATAATGATAATGAGATCCTTTATCACACGATCGAGCCCGTATATGACTCCGAATCAAAGGTGCTCATCCTTGGTACGTTTCCCTCACCGAAATCCAGGGAGGCATCCTTTTTCTACGGCCATCCCCGCAACCGCTTCTGGCCTGTTCTGGCAGGAATATTCGGAACTGAAGTTCCGGAAACGGTCGAAGGCAAAAAAAAGTTCCTGCTGGACAGGCACATAGCTCTTTGGGACGTCGTCGCCTCATGCAGTATCCAAAACGCGGAAGACGCGAGTATCCGCAACTGCAAACCAAACGACCTTTCAGTCATACTATCGGCAGCAGAAATCAAAGCCATATTTACTACCGGCAATAAAGCTTATCAGTTATATAACAGGCTCTGTCTGAAAAATACCGGCATACCCGCAATACCGCTGCCTTCAACGAGCCCCGCGAACGCATCGTTTTCGTATGAGAGGCTCGTTGATGAGTACAGGATCATCCTCAAGTATCTTGATTAAGATCCCGCATCTCATTTAACTGCTACTTTAGGCTTATAACTGATACTTTAAGCAGGTACTTAATGCTCACAACTTGTAGGCACTTAATGCTTATAACTGGTGCTATGCCTGGTTTAGCACTGCCTGGTTTTTGTCTTCATCCTTTCTTATAAGCGCTGCAGGACATGCATTTAACTTTTTTCATAAGTTCTGCAGCCACCCTTGCAAGCTCGAAATGCGATTCGAACGCCCTGTTTTCGTTTGAAACGACCGCAATGGATATCGTCATGATCGGATAGCGGTTCAGATTCCCTCGTCTGTCGACGGCTTCGATAAATCCGGATCTCAGGTGTTCCTCGCTGTAAAAGCCCCTGATATTCGCGTCAAACTCACTGATGACGCCTTTGCATATGTCATCCACATGTTCAGGCTTTGATATCGCGATGAAATCGTCCCCGCCGATATGCCCCACGAAGTCATCCCTGGAACCGTGCTTTGCAAACTGACCGGTAATGACGGATGACGCCATCTTTATTATCATGTCGCCCTTTGCAAAGCCGTAGACATCGTTATATGCCTTGAAATTGTCCAGGTCGAAATACATTGCCGAGAAAACCTCGCCTGTGGAAAGCCTCCTGCTGATCTCACTTTCGATCCTGAGGTTGCCTTCCAGACCGGTGAGAGGGTTTGCGTTCCTGTTCCTGTCGATCCGCTTCAGGGTATTATTTACACGGCTGATCAGCTCACGCTCGTTGAACGGCTTCGTGATATAGTCATCGGCGCCAAGCTCCAGGCCTTTTATCTTGTCATTTTCATCCTTCTGCGAGGTCAGCATGATGATAGGACGGAGATTGTTCGATGTATCTGCCCGAAGTATGCCGCAAACGTCAAAACCTGACAGGTCGGGCAGCACCACGTCAAGCAAAACAAGATCGGGATCAAGTTCCTTCACCTTGCGGATACCCTCTTGTCCGCTTGCCGCCGTTATGGTCTGATACCCGGCCTGCGTCAGGATCTTCGATATATATTCCGCTATCAAAATGCTGTCATCGATGATGAGGATCTTCTTAAGCACCATCTACACCTCACACGATCCGCAACTGGGAATGAGTCAATTATATAACGATAAGTAAAATTTTACAATAATATTCGATCCGGATTTGCGCATTTAGTGAAAATGCACCCTCAGCCGACAACACGACGTCGAACGGTATCGGACAAATATGTAAAACTGATGCCACATCCCAGTTATCGGGACGTGACATTCTTGCACTATTCCCAAGATCTACGGGTCCTTACTTGCCTGAAATTTTGGCATATGTGTCCTTCAGCTCTACGATGCGGTTGAACACGCCCTCGTGCTTGTCGCGGCAGAAATACCCCTGCCGGACGAACTGGAACCGCTCCTCCTGCCCGACGTTCGCGAGAGCGGGCTCAAGCTTGCAGTTTTTGAGGACAGTAAGCGAGTTGGGATTGAGATAGTCGCGGTAATGCTTATCCTCAGGGATGTCGAAGACATTAGGCTGCGTGAACAGGTAGTCATACAGGCGGATCTCAGCATCAACCGCATGAGCGGCAGACACCCAGTGTATCGTGCCTTTGACCTTGCGCCCGTCCGACGGGTTCTTCCCGCCGGTTTCCATGTCGCAGGTGCAGCGGATCTCCACGATGTTGCCGTTTTCGTCCTTGACGACGTCCTCGTACTTAACTATATATGCTCCCATCAGCCTTACTTCGCCGCCGGGCTTGAGGCGGTGGAACTTTGGAGGCGGTACTTCGGCAAAATCTTCGCGCTCGATATAGAGTTCACGCGTAAACGGCACTTTCCTTGTGCCCGCATCCGGATCGTTGGGGTTGTTGGGAAGCTCGAAATACTCGACTCTGTCCTCAGGATAGTTCGTAAGGACAAGTTTCACCGGATCGAGTACCGCCATCCGCCGGGGAGCGGTCATGTTCAACTCGTCTCTTATGCAATGCTCAAGCAGTCCGATATCGACGATGCTGTAGGCCTTTGACACGCCCGCCTTGCGCAGGAACTCCTTTATTGCGGAAGGTGTATACCCGCGCCTTCTCAGGCCGCACAATGTGGGCATGCGCGGGTCGTCCCACCCGTCGACCGAACCTGTTTCGACGAGTTCCCTCAGGAACCTCTTGCTCATCACGGTATATGTCATATTCAGGCGGGCAAACTCGATCTGGCGCGGTCTGTGCTCGAAACCTATGTTTTCGATGACCCAGTCGTAAAGAGGCCTGTGGTTCTCAAACTCGATTGAGCACAGGGAATGTGTAATGCCTTCAAGGGCATCCTGTATCGGGTGCGCAAAGTCATAAAGCGGATAGATGCACCACTTGTTGCCCTGCCTGTGGTGGCTGGCGTGGACGATCCGGTATATCGCGGGATCACGCATGTTGAGGTTGGGCGACGCCATGTCGATTTTGGCCCTGAGGGTCTTGCTCCCGTCGGGGAACTCCCCGTTCTTCATCCTCTCGAAAAGATCCAGGTTCTCCTCCACCGAGCGGTCGCGGTAGGGGCTGTTCCGCCCCGGCTCTGTCAGCGTACCGCGATACTCCCTCATCTCCTCCTGGCTGAGGTCGTCGACATACGCCTTGCCTTCCTTGATGAGCTTTACGGCGAATTCATAGCACTTGTCAAAATAGTCGGATCCGTAGTATATCCCGCCGGTGATCTCAAATCCGAGCCAGCGGATATCGCGCTCAATGGACTTGACGAATTCCTCATCCTCTTTTAGAGGGTTCGTGTCATCGTACCGCAGGTTGAACAGTCCGCCGTACTTCTCGGCGGTCATCGCATTGATCCATATCGCCTTGGCGCTTCCGATGTGGAGGTAGCCGTTCGGCTCAGGCGGAAAACGGGTGTGGATCCTTCTTGAAAATCCGTTTTTGAGGTCTTCATCTATTATGTCATGTATGAAATTTGAAACATTCTCAGTCTCATTCATATTTGCGTTCTCCTGTTATTCAGTTTTTGAAATATCCTGTATTTAGTTATATGAATATTTGAACATATAAGTCAAGTCATTTAATTATTAAAGCCAGTGAAGATCAGTCAGTCACTTTCAGGTTCTCTATAGTCAGCGAGAATCGGTCGGCTGCTTCAAGTTCTCAAAAGCCAGTGAAAATCAGTCGGTTGCTCCCAAGTTCTCCATAACCAGTGAGGATCAGTCGGCTGCTTTCAGGTTCTCGATAGCCTGCGCGATCCTCCGGTGTACCATCTCAGCTCCCATGATGCGCATTATCTCGCAGAGATCGGGCGTTTGAGTCCGCCCGCAAACAGCTACGCGGAGCACCATGCTGACATCGCCTACATGCCCCTTATATCCCGACGGATCCTCCTTGTACTTTTTCATATCGGGGCAGCATCCGTGCTTTTCCGCAAGCTCCCGTACCCTTCCAAACCACACCTGGTTGTCGTCGGCGGGATCATATATGCCCTGATATTCCGACAAGATCGCTATAATATCATCCTTGTTCAAATTGTCGGGATATTCATACTCCGGTTTGAAAAGCGGATCATAGAAGAAACTGATCAGATCCCTGAAATCGCCCCAGACAGCCGCATCCTTCCTGGGCTTTTTCCCGCCCCTTCCGATGCCGAGTATATTGATCGTATACTCAGGGTCTTTTGTGATTATATCATGAAACTCCGGATCGTATGCCTTTGCCCACTCGGTGAGAAGATCGTACACAGTCCGGGCATCCATCTTCGCGATGACGTTTTTCGAGATGTCCCTGAGCTTGTCTATATCCAGAAGCGCTCCGGAAGGGCTCATCTTCTTGACGGAGAACTTGAATTCCGTCGCCGGGCTGTCGGGATTTGCCATCCTCCACTGCTCGAAGTTGGAGTTGAGCGTGTTCAGTGCGTACTCAAAGACAGCTTCTGCAGGGTACCCGGCCTCCATGTAATATGACAGTGCGGCCTCACGGTCCTTTCTCTTTGAGATCTTCCGCTTCGAACCTCCCTCGCTCTTCATCAGCGGTGCGTTGTGGAGGTATTTGGGCCGCTTCCAGTTCAGAGCGTCGAAAAGCTGCAGGTGGAACGGAAGGGTGCTCAGCCACTCGTCTCCGCGTATGACATGAGTCGTGCGCATAAAGTGGTCGTCAACCACATGGGCAAAGTGGTAGGTCGGGATGCCGTCGGATTTCAGGAGCACATGGTCGATGTCGTTTTCCGTGAGCATCAGTTCGCCCTTTATCAGGTCGATGTGTTTGATCTTGTTTTCTATGCTTCCGTTGCTCCTGAACCTGAGTACGTAAGGCATGCCTGCGTCAAGCTTCTTCTTCACTTCGTCCAGGCTGAGTTCGCGGCACACTGCCCACTCTCCATAGTAGCCAAAGTTTGCCTTTTCTTTCTCCTGTCTTGCCCTGATATCGTCAAGCTGCTCCTCGGTGCAAAAACAGGGGTATGCAAGGCCGTCGGCCACAAGCTTCTTGGCAATGACATGATATATTTCCCTGCGCTGTCGCTGTCGGTACGGGCCATAATTGCCCCTGTCACCGTCCATGACGGCTCCCTCGTCAAACCTTACGCCGAAATAGGCGAGAGAATTGATTATTATTTCGACCGCACCGGGGACCTCCCTTTTTGCGTCGGTATCCTCGATGCGAAGGTAGAAAACACCGCCGCTCTGGTGCGCAAGCCTTTCGGACGTAATTGCCGGGAACAGGTTTCCGAAATGGATAAAGCCCGTGGGGCTCGGAGCAAGCCTTGTCACGGCGGCGCCTTCAGGCAGGTCGCGCGGAGGATATTTGGCCTCAAGGTCTTCCGGTGTCATCTTGACGTCGGGGAACAACAGCTCAGCCAGCGCCTTATGATCGATCGCGTCCATTGATAGATTTTCCTTCCTTCTGTAGTAATTTATATATTTTTCTATACTTAATGCAGTTCTATTCTAACTGCAGAGTTCAATTCTCATTCTATCAGGCCATACTGCGGATTCAGTATATCTTTCAGATACTCATACGGTATATCGAACTGGATCAGGCCCGCGGCAAACGGCGCAAGGTCGTATACCTGGAAGTATACGTGAAGGCTGTCTTCCGTCAGTACGAAAGCTTCTTTGTCATACGTCGCATCAAGCAGCTCATGATAATTGTCGAAGTACATCGCATCGCCTTTTTCAACGTTTTTGTCCATCTCGGCAAGGATATACTGTTTGATCCGCGTAGTGTACTCCTCCTCGCTCACGGTAAACAGGTTGTCGGCAGTGATCCTTGTCCCGTTGCTGAGGTCAAATGTCTCGCTCATAATGGCTATATTGTCATGCGCTCCGCCCTGATACGAAACAACCGTGATCATGAAGCTGACGATGCCGTCTTTATTATATTCGGTGCTGAAAGAGAGATCCATGAACCTGTTCGCACTGTGCCCGTAGAGTTCCTCATCCTCGGCGACCAGCGTCAGCTCGTACTCAAATCCTTCGCGGTACTTTTCCTTCATGTTTTCAAAGTACTCATTTATCATATCCGCGTTTTCCTGGTACTCACTGATCGTGATCTCGGGTACGGCTATGTAGAGCTCGCCCGTGATTTTCTCATTAGCACCTTCAAGGCTGTATTCCTTCTCGAAAAAGTTATCATTTATATCGGCAAATATATAGTCCGGCCCGGTAACTACCGGAGATTCTTCGGGTGTGGTTCCCGGCGTATCTGACGGTTCACCGTCTATCGGCGATCCGGATGCGGGCGGCTCTGAAGCCGATGGCACGGGCGATTGCTCTGCTCCTTCGGATCTGCATGCTGCCAGCATGACCATAAAAACGACGAGCAATAAAACAGTGATTCTTTTTGTCAAGCAAATCGCCTCGCTTTCTCACTTTCGACACGCCGTACCGCTTTTCATCACAGGCGGCGGACATTGCCAAGTTTCTTCTATTCTAACAAAAACAGACTGTATTAACAATAACAAGAATGAACAAATAATTGCCGTAAAATCGAATTTTGATATGATTTTAGACTTATCGCCGGTTTTCCGGTGACGTATCGGACGGTCCCATCACTGCAAACCGTTTCGCTGCAACCGGTTAGTCATTGTTAAATGTAAAAATACCCGAACATATGTTTGATATTAAATGAGATATATGATATACTATTGCCATAACAATAAATAGCAAAATTACGAATGGTCTATACAGATATCTAAACCTATCTACACCTAACCTGATATCCATACCTGATATCAACACTTAATAATATCTACACTTAATATCTACAATGATATCTACACTTGATATCTACTCATATATCGAACCGATATGTCGATGCGATGCTTTTCAGCTCTGGATCCACCAAGCACCGATGTGTATTTCGTAACCTGATAAGGTGATTATATGCTGGAAGAAAAACTGAGAATATTGGGTGACGCCGCAAAGTATGATGCGTCCTGTTCCTCATCGGGCAGCGGACGTGCAGGCAAGGACGGTTTCGGAAACGCCCACATGGCAGGCATCTGCCATACCTGGGCGGCCGACGGCCGATGCATATCCCTCCTGAAAGTGCTCATGTCAAATGATTGCATCTACAACTGTGCATATTGCGTCAACCGCAGGGAAAATGACGTGCCGCGCGCGAGCTTTACGCCTGAAGAGCTCGCAGCCCTCACTGCGGAATTTTACCGGCGCAACTATATCGAGGGGCTTTTTCTCAGCTCGGCAGTAGTCCATTCCCCCGATTATACAATGGAGCTGATGATACAGACACTCAGGATCCTTCGAAAATCATACCGCTTCTATGGGTATATCCACGTCAAAGTAATACCCGGTTCCGATCCGATGCTGTTATATGAAGCGGGGTTGCTTGCGGACAGGCTGAGCGTGAATATCGAGCTGCCGTCCGAAAAGTCGCTCAAACTCCTGGCGCCCCAGAAAAAGAAGGACGCCATAATACGGCCCATGGAGTCGATAAAGCAAAACAAGCTGCAAAACGCGGAGGAGCGAAGGCTGTTCAAATCCGCACCCATGTTTGCCCCCGCCGGTCAGACCACCCAATTAATCATCGGAGCGACACCCGACACCGACTTCACGATCCTTCAGCTGTCAAAGAATCTCTACCGCAGGTACAACATGAAAAGGGTATACTTTTCGGCATATATCCCGGTGGGCCGGCATCCCATACTTCCCGGCCCCGATGTCCCTACCCCGCTGCTTCGGGAGCACAGGCTCTATCAGGCCGACTGGCTGATGCGATTTTATCAGTTTGACGCTGACGAGATCCTCGACAGCGATAACCCCAATCTTGACCCCTATCTCGACCCCAAATGCGCATGGGCACTCAGGCATCCCGATCTGTTCCCCGTAGAGGTGAACACCGCTGATTATGAGCTTCTGTTGCGGGTCCCCGGGATCGGTGTGACCTCGGCAAGAAGGATAGTCGAAGCGAGAAGGCATAAAAAGCTGGATCTCGACGACCTGCGAAAGATGGGCTGCGTCATGAAGCGTGCCCAGTATTTCGTAACCGCAAAGGGCAGGTATTCCGCTCCGGTCCCGCCCGACAACCCGTTGTTGAAAGACATCCTTGTGGAAGGCACTCCATATCCCCAGATGTCTCTGTTCGATGCGCCCGAAACACCGCTGCTGCAAAGCGCCGGCAAGCTCTCATTATCTGACTCTACCCTTGCCGCACTGCAATCTCTGCCTCTGCCTCTGCCCGCCGGTGCAAAGATCGAGATCTAAGGTGTACTTTATGGTCTATTATTATGACAACACATTCGACGGCCTGATGACAGCGATCTTCGAAATTTATTCCGCCCGTGACGAAGAAGCCATGATAGAACCCGCAACAGACAGCGCTCCTTTGACCCTGTACGAGACTCGCAGTGTCGTGACGGACACCGGAAAATCAAACCGGGTGCAAAAAGGCCTGCGAAGGCTTGGCCCGGACGTCCTTGAACGGCTATACATAGCCTGGCTTTCACGTGAGGAAGGCGTTGAAAATCTGATACTCGCAGCTGTCAGGGTCGGATTTGCTTCGGGTAAGGATCCGTTCGAACAGCGTACGCATGAGTCTGTATATAAACTGGACTCGATCCGGGCCAAGGTAAGCCGGGAAAGAGAGCGCATGCTGCAATTCGTGCGCTTCAAAAAGCTGGCGGACAACCTCTATGCGGCGGATATCGAACCTCAATACGACGTGCTTGAGCTGATAGGTGACCACTTCCACGGCCGCTTCCCGCAGTCGAGATTCATGATAAGGAACCTGAGACACCATACTGCCATAATAGCTGCCCCGTCCGGCTGGTATATAACCACGTTGCCCGAAGACAATCCCCCGCTCCCCAAGGACGGTGAATATGAGGATCTTTGGCGGGTGTATTTCAAAGCGATCGCGAACGAGTCCAGGAAGAACCTGAAATTACAGCAGCAATTCGTGCCGTTGAAGTACAGAAAGCATCTGACAGAATTCAACTGATATGTCTGATGGGAATGGATAAAAGGATCTATATTGCGGGGATCAAAGATAGGATCAAATA
>JAAYMG010000030.1 GCA_012521525.1 Clostridiales bacterium
ATTTGAAGGGCTGTAGCAAAACGAAAATGCTGCAGCCCTTTGCTTGAATGATACTGTTATAAAGTACGTTGCTAAGCCCGCATTTTTTGAGATAAGCGAGCAATAAATCATATAGGAAAGCTCGGGAACCGACTTTATTTTTTCAGAGATGGAGATTAAGAGATGGAGATAAAGTTGTGTTAAAGCGGTAATAAAGCTGAAATAACGTAGGAGATTAAGTGGATATGTAGCAGAGATGGAGATAAAGTTGAGATAAAGCGAAGATAAAGCAGTTTAACTTCAACTATGCGTTAATTACAAATATGAATTTGAGATATTTTGATTTCATTGCAGGGCATTTTTCGATATGATATACTATGCTACATCATGCTACATCACCGATTCATGTGCCGACTTTGATGATAGCGGGTGTGCAGGACAACATTATCAGTCCAAAGGCAATGTTCCGTTCCGCATGTGCGGTGCCGCGGGCAAAGACGATTTTCCACCAGGACGGATCTCATAATGTCGCGCATGAGTGCAGGGAGAGTGTGTATAACGACATCCTGCGGTTTCTTGAGGAAGTCGAAGAAGGGCTGTGGTAATACGAGAGTGACAAGCAAGAAGGTATCAAAATCACAATGAAACCGAACATATAGCAAGCATATACCTGACATATAACTTAGAACATACATAAGAGCATTGAGCATACATATTGAACATACATAAATAAAGACAAAGGAGAGCCGGAATTTGGTACAAGCAAAAAAGACAGAGAAGTTGTGGAATTTTAACTACATTTATCTGCTGATACTCAGCGCATTGACATCAACGGCATTTTACATGGTGGCGCCAGTGGTTGCAAAATACGCGCTGACATTGGGCGCGGACTTCACATTAGCGGGAACCGTCACAGGTGTCTTCTCAATAACGGCGCTTGTCGTAAGGCCTTTCAGCGGTGTGATCGCCGATAAGCTGAACAAGAAATGGGTCATGATATTTTCTACGGTAACGATTGCATTTTCGGTGTTGTGTTACTCGGTTGCCGGTAACGTTGCGATGCTTTTGGCGTTCAGAATAGCTCACGGAATAGCTTTTTCACTGAGCGGCACGACAAACATAGCTTTTGCCAGCACTTTTATACCGGAGAACCGATTGGGCGAAGGCATCGGGTATTTGGGCCTGGGCAACATACTGTCAACAGCTATCGGACCTGCATTAGGACTTTGGGTCATCGAAAACTTCGGGTATGACTGGTGCTTTTATACAGCTTTCTTTATCTCTTTGACGGCAGCAGCCCTGATGCTGTTAATACGCTATAAACCTGATGCAGGGAAAGGGAATGATGACGGATCTGCCGAGACGGGAAAGAAGGCAGGATTCAGGATCAGGTTTAGTGATATCATAGAAGTAAAACTGCTTCCCCTTGCCTTTTTCGGAGGGCTGTTCTCGCTGACAAACGGTCTCGTGAGCTCCTTTATTGCCATAATGGGAGACCAGCGCGGGATCGGGAACGTAAGCATTTTCTTCACGATAAACGCCATCATGCTCCTTATAATCAGGCCGTTTAGCGGGAAACTCAATGACAAAAAGGGTGTATCTTTCGTACTGATCCCCGCGTATATCTTTGCGGCAGCCGCCATGGCTTTGCTTGCGGGCGCAAAATCGACATGGGTAGTGGCGCTTGCGGGTGCCCTCAAAGCTGTCGGCCAGGGATCCGGTCAGCCGGCAATACAGGCTGAATGCATCAGGAAACTTCCCGACAGGCGGGGAGTCGCCACAAGTACATTCTACGTCGGCGCCGACGTAGGGCAGGGACTTGGCCCTGTAATCGGAGGTGCAGTTTCTTCAGCTTTTGGATTTGGCGCGATGTTCGGCGGCACGTGCGTTATGATGCTGCTTGCAATGTTGGTTTACATGAGGGCGGATAGAAAGAAAATAAGGTCATAACTGTTGCGTCTTTTGGAGGGAAGCGGCGTCTTTTGGGGTAAAATAATAAAGATCCGGTAGAATATTATCCACGTTATCCACTGCAAAAGGGCTGACGTACATAAAAAGCCATTGCGGCATTATACCGAGAATGCAACCTTTCGAAAGGTGAAACGGTTAATGCTTGCAATGGCTTATAGTATTTGCTGTCGGAAGTTATTTTTATCAGCAGCGGTTTATACGTTATCTAAATCCACCGCCATTGAAAACAATCGTTAAAATATCCTAAGCAACCTCTTCACAGAATTTCCAACGCAACTCTATCACAGATTCAATACGTCCCTCAAATATACTCTCGAAACCTCGGCTGAATGGAAGTTGCAGACCTCCGGACGGTCCAGCTCAACGCACAAAATTCCGTCGTATCCCACTTCCTCCAACGCTGCCTTGACAGCGGGGAAGTTTATGGTGCCATGGCCGAGTGCACGGAATGTTGCCATTTTGCTTGCCCCTTCGGCCTTGGACAACGCATATGTATCCACGTCTTTCAGATGCATATATGCGATCCTGTCGCCGTACTGGCGGATCAAATCGACAGGGTCGATGCCTGCTAGAGTGGTATGAGCGGTATCAAAGCAGAAGGATACATACTCAGGATCGGTGTGGGCGGCAAAATAGTCAATGTCGCTCTGCCAGAACACGCAGGTTCCGTAGTGCGGATGGAAGCATACCGTTATGCCGCGCTCTTTTGCGTAGGCGCCCAGCTTATTGGCGATCTCACATGTCTTGTCTATCATCTCGGTATTGGTCGGGCGCTCGATGGGTCCGTCGTCTAAGAAACCGGCGTTTTGGCAGTTATACCATTTTCCGCCTATAGCCGCAAGGAAGTCTATCTGCTTTTTCGCGATTTCCAATGATTTTTCCACGTCAAAGGTAAAGTGGCCATAGAGATTGACGAGCTCCACGCCGCAATCGTTCGTGAGCTTCACCAACTCGCCGGGGTCGTCCGCGTAAAAGTCGCGGATGAATGCGAAGTTTTCCACATAATCATATCCCAGGTATTTGCACTCGCGAAACGACTGTTCAAGCTGCCTTTTTGCTGTCTGCGGATCTCTGCCTGTTATCCATGTCCAACCCGTATATGCTGCTTTCATTGTTATGACCTCCGCTTCTAATATTATGCATTATTAATCATCAAGGATGCCGTGCATGGTATCGTTCGACATGGGGGCTGTACGATCATACTTGGTCTTAAGCGGTATATATGTGCCGCTCTCGCATGATTTTGAAAAGCTTGTCAGTATCTCAAGCACGTGATGCTGCTGCTGGTGATTGGCTCTGAAATCCCGCCCTGTGCGGATGGCTTTGCACATGTCCGCAAGGCCCAGCCCACGGGAGTTTTCGGAGTAATCGAACAGCAGCGGCATTTCTTTGTATCCGTCGTAGAAGTTCGGGATCGTCTTTCGCATCAGCCCGGGATCCGTCTTTGGTGCCGCGGCCATATCTTCGGGACGGTACAGAAGGACCGGGCCGCCGAATGTATTGGGGTCGGGTACGACCAGGGTGCCGCGGGTGCCGTACACCTCAAATCTCGCCTGGGCATGGGGAGGATAATGGACGTCGAAAGTCGTGAATATCTGTGCGATCGCGCCGTTGGAGAAATGGATGTTGCCCGTCAGGTAAGTGTCGACGTCAACATCGACTATCTCGCCGCGGTGCGGTTCTGAAGTGATGACCCTCTGCGCGAAAGATTTCTTTGTCATGCCCATAACGCCTTTGGCTTCACCGATCAACTGCACAAGAGCGGTCACATAATACGGACCCATATCCAGCATGGGCCCCCCGCCGCGCTTATAATAAAACTCGGGGTCGGGATGCCATGTCTCATGTCCGTGGCACACCATCGCGCAGTTGGCGCCTATGACGTCACCGATCATGCCGTTGTCGATCAAATAGCGCGCCGTTTGGATACCTGCGCCCATAAAGGTGTCCGGCGCTCCGCCGAGTTTCAGTCCCGATTCCTTCGCGAGGGCGACCAGCTCATCTGCTTCCTGCATGTCTACTGCCAGAGGTTTCTCTGAATAGACGTGCTTGCCGTGCAGGAGCGCCTGTTTCGTAACCTCGTAATGCTCGTAAGGGCGTGTCAGATTTAGGACGACTTCGACCTCGGGGTCGTTGAACGCCTCGTACATATCGGCATAGATTTTCGGAGTCGGAACGTTTGCGCCTTTCTTCTGCTCCTCCTTGACATATGCGACTCCTTTTTCCGCTCTCTCGGGTATCAGATCGCATACGCCGACAAGCTCTGCTTCGCGAAATGTTTGTACGATGTTTTTCAAATAGATGCCGCTGATTGCCCCGACGCCTATCATGGCGACTTTGACCGGTTTCACAGTGCTCATGGCTATCATTCCTTTCCGCAACA
>JAAYMG010000300.1 GCA_012521525.1 Clostridiales bacterium
AGGATACACGGGGCCGGTCATACTCGAGCCGTTCAGCAGAAAGCTTTCCGGGATCTCCGATCGGATCGATATCGCCAAAGAGGTTTATGCCAGCATGGATCTGGTCTGGCCTGAATAATCAAACATACAACATAGCAAAAAAGGAGAAAAAACTATGGACTTGAAGAAGGTCAAAGTCGGCCTGGTAGGCAGCGGCAATATCAGTTATACCTATTTGAATACGCTGACGAAATTCTCGATCATCGACATGGTCGGATGTTCCGATCTGATCCCGGAAAAAAGCAAGGCACGCGCCGAGCTGTTTGGGATCAGGCAGATGACGACCGAAGAGATCCTGGCCGATCCGGAAATCGAGATCGTTGTCAACACGACGGAGCTGTTCAACCACAACAAGGTCACAAAGATGATCCTTGAAGCCGGCAAACACGTGTATTCGGAAAAGGCCATGGGTGACAACTACGAAGGCGCAAAGGCAAACTATGATCTTGCCAGGGAAAAAGGGTTGAGGCTTGGCAGCGCACCCGACACCTACATGGGTGCCGCATACCAGACCGCCCGTAAGCTGATAGACGATGGGATGATAGGCATACCTCTCCTTGCATACGCACTGTGTTTCAGGGGATATCCGTTCCATGCCATGCCTATGGAACTCCCGAAGACATTTGGCCAGCATGGTTCCTCCATCACCTATGATATGGCCGGATACTACATAAATGCTCTTGTAGCTCTTCTCGGCCCTGTCAAACGCGCGTCGGGATATTCCAGGTTCTTCGAAGACCGCATGTATATAAACACTGCGCATCCCCGGTACGGGCAGAAGATCGACAAGAACACCGGCGAGACAGTCATGATGGGAAATCTCGAATTCGAAAACGGCTGCTACGCTTCACTGGCCATGTGCTCGGAAGGATTCCCGCCGGAGATCCCGCGCGTAGAGATACTCGGGACCGAGGGAACGCTGATACTGCCTGACCCGAACTATTTCGGAGGCTGGGGACGCGACGTATATCTGACACGGGCAGGAAATCCGGGTGAGAAGTTCAAAGTGCCCTTCACACATGGATTCAGTGACACGGATCCCAATGAACCTCCGAAGTCCGGCAGGCGCGAACCCTGCCACAACAGCTGGCGCGGTATCGCGGTAGTAGACATGGCCTATGCGATCCGCAGAGGCCGTCCGCATCGCTCCAGCGCCGAGCTTGCGCTCCATACCGTAGAGATCCTCACTGCCATCGACAACTCCAACGCGGACAACAAGGTATATACCATCGAGACCCGTCCGGAACGCCCGGCTCCTCTGAAGCCCGGTTTTTACGGAAATCCTCTCGTCATGGAAGCGTCCATAGACCTGTGATCAGGGCAATAACGGTTCCTGAGCACATCCTCAAAATGTCGTCCCTCAGTTATTTCATATAACAAGTAATAGGAGGAAATCGAAATGAAAAAAGCATTCATTTTTTTGCTTGCCTTCATCATGGTGTTTGCTATTTTTTCAGGATGTAAGGAAAGCGAAACCGGAACGTCCCCTGAACCCACAGCAACACCGGGCTCCCCTACGCCGGGCGGCAGCAAGCAGCCTGCGGAGCAGGGTCCGGACCTATCAAAGGAAACCGTCCTTCCGTTGGTAGAAGAAAAGTACAACATGACCGCGTTTTGGGCCTATGACACTGCGACGACCTATTTCACGGACATGAACGACAGGCGGATAACCCAGTACATCGAGGAACTTACCAACATCCACATGGACTACCAGATCCCGCCTCAGGGTATGGAAAACGAAACGTTCTCACTTATGATCACGTCCAATGACTGGACCGACATCATGTGGATGAACGACATCCCGATCACAGGCGGCCCGGACAAGTGGATCGCAGACGGCATCATCCTCAGGCTGAATGAACTCATCGATGCTTATGCTCCAAACTACAAGGCGATGCGCGAGTGGAGCGATGTTCACAAAAAGGAGACCATAACCGACGAAGGCAACATAGCCGGCATGAGGTTCGTAACCACCTATCCCGGAGAACCCCCCTGGACAGGTATCGGCATCAGGCAGGACTGGCTGGATAAGGTGGGTATGCCTGCCCCGGTCACGATCGATGATTGGTACAGGGTACTTACCGCTTTCAAGGAACAGCTTGGCAAAGCGAACTCCCTGATGCTTCCGCCCACCGGTTTCTTCTACTCCAGCGAGTTCGTATCCGCTTTTGGCGTCGGCAAGAGCTTCTATCAGGATAATGGAGTTGTGAAGTATGGTCCTCTGGAACCCGGCTTCAAGGAATATCTGGCAACGATGGCCAAGTGGTTTGCCGAAGACCTGATCTACAGGGACTTCATGACCGCCGAAAACAACACCACCTTCTGGTCGGTGTTTGGATATGACGAGGGCATCATCTCCGCATCGCACACCATGTGGCCTTTCTGCGCAGACGGAATGATATCCTACAACAGGGTCGACGCAGAGAAGAACCCGGACTTCTGGCTGACGCCTGTAAATCCTCCATGGAGGGACGAGAACACTCCCGCAGGGCTGTCATATGTGCAGAGCCCGGTCCGTGACTACACTTTCGTGTCCACACAGTGCGAACGCCCTGACCTGGCGGTCCGTTGGCTCGACTGGCGCTACAGCTGGGAGGGAGCGGTGACCTGTGAGTACGGGATCGAAGGCGAGTCATTCGATTATGTGGACGGCAAGCCCGTTTTCAGGGATTTCATGCTCGACACCAACTCCGATACCGCTGCTGAACGCTATAACTACATGTACATGGGAGACAAGCCCGGATGGTACCTCTATGACAAGATGTGGGAGACAATGGCCAACCAGAACGTATTCATCGCATACGAGACCTGGCAGCAGGCTCCGCATCATCAGAACATGCCCGACGGCCTGACCATGACCGCTGAAGAATCGGGAGTATACAACAAGAACATAATCGACATAGAGACCTATGTACAGGAATACACGATCAACATCATGTTCGGCAACCGCAAGCTCGAAGACACATATGACGAGTTTATTTCACGCCTCAAGTCCATGGGCATTGACGAGTGCATAGCTGCGCAACAGGCTGCACTTGACAGGTATAACGCGAGATAACTGTCTGATATCGTACTTCTCCTTTGGCAGGACCCGCCCGGGCCTTGAACAAAGGCGGGTCTTGCCTCCCTCTGAAACCGGAATCGGACACACAGGCAAAAATCTGCAAGATCAAAGGTAAAGTAAGGTAAAGTGAGGATCAGGCAAATGAAGAAGATGAAAGCCGGCTTTATCGGCTTCATGGAACAGGGAGCGGATCCCTGGGTACAGCTCGAGAAAGCCGCGAAAATCGGCTACAAAGGGACTGAAAACGGCGAATTCATCCTGTTCAGGGGAGACGTGCAGGAGAACCTTGCCCGTATGCGCGACATGGGCATGGAATGTCTCACCGTCGCCGCGGGGAATTCGGAGGTCCTTGAAAAAGAAGACGGCGTGAAGAAAATGATCGAGCGCGCACACATCATTGGAACAGAGCGCGCCGTCGTGTTCCACGGCAAGGTTTATTTCACAAAGATGAACAGGCCCGTCACTTATGACGACGTTATGCATGAGATCGAGGTCCTGCAGAAGGCCGCCGAGGAATGCAGGCGTGAAGGCATCAGGCTTGCCTACCACAACCACGATCCGGAATTCCGCATCAGCTTCAACGGGCTTACGGTGCTTGACATGCTGCTGGCTTATGCTCCGGACCTTTGGCTCGAACTGGACGTCGGCTGGACCACTTACGCCGGATGGGATCCTGTCGATGTGCTCAAACGCGTCGCACCTCGGCTGTCCGCAGTCCACTTCAAGGATTTCTTCCCGGGTCCCGATGTTCAGGTGCCGCTTTGGGGAAGCAGGGAACTCTACAGCATGCCTAACTTCTGCTCGCTGGGCAGCGGAGCTCGGGACGTTCACGGATGCCTGAAGGCATGCGCGGAGATCGGTATGGATTATGTCGTTGTAGAACAGGATTATATGCATAGGCTTACCCCGATGGAAG
>JAAYMG010000301.1 GCA_012521525.1 Clostridiales bacterium
ACGGGTGCGATCAATAGTCCTATTCGATAACCCGCATCCGCCATTTCATTCAGGGCTCGTATGCGCGTGTCGAGCGGTGACGTTCCGATTTCGATACGCCTTATGATTTCGGACGGGTTGACGCTCATACGGAATATTATCTTGCCCCTGTGGTCGAGATCAAGCAGCGGCCGGATCATATCGAACTTCGTTGGGAATGTCAGAAATCCGCGCCCTTTTGCCGCAAACTGCTCGATGGTCCAGGTGAGGTTGCCGGTTATGACATTTTCGAGCACCAGGTCGCTGTTGCTGCCGATTTCGAAAGTCTGCGGCCTGGGTGCCGCCGCGTCTGCTTTCAGGAGCTTTTCCATCATCTGTTCCCGGTTTACGAACAGCCTCAGATAAGAACATTTATTATAGTTGCATACAAGGTAGCAATAAAGGCACATCGCCCTGCACCCGGACGAAGTGTAGGGCACGAGCCAATCGGAAACTTTATGGTTTTCTACATACTTATGCGTCTTTCTTATGCCTATGATCAGCAACCGCTTGAGCCTGGGGAACTCACGGTTTTCTGACGCACTCAGCTCCGGGATCCGGTTATGTGACTCGATGGCGATCCAGGGCAATGATGCGAATTTTTCCCGCAGCATTTTCCCAAGATAATAGTTCAGCGAATCGGGCTCATAGTACACTGCGTCAAAGCCCATGCTCGTTTCCACTTTTGATCCATCCCTCATGCCTGTTTTGATTAGTATTTCATAGGCATAAAAAGGATATACTTGATATGAGGCATGTCTTATTTGCTATCGGTCCAGGGACTTATTTCCTGAAGACGCCGGCAGTTTGTTCGTTCTCGGCTGATTAAAGCCTGCAGAGTGCAATGATTTATAAAACGTTATCTGAACACACAGTCAGCAGCTTCATCAAGCAGACCAAGGTCCCACAAAAGACGGCTTGCAATATATTTGTCCCTTACATCTTTGGTCATTTTGAATGTGGTGCGGATCTGTTCCTTTGTATAACCGAAGTCCCCGGCGGATACGGGCGCGCCGATCGCCTTTAATAGGGAATATACTTCATCATAAGAAGGAAGGCTGTCTATGATCGGCACAATTTCTTCCCACTTTTCAACGATACGTGACAGCCGATCGCGATGCTTTACGATATCATATTTTCCTTCCCTTTTCTCGGCGGCGATCATCGCAAACGCTCCGGGACCGATAAACTCGATCAGGGAATCATTCCATTCGTCCGTGGAGAATTTATTGACATAAGAAATGCCTGTGGAAACGTCGGGCCTGATATGGCGCATGTAATCGTAGACTTTTAGGGAATACAGCGTACCGATGCCGCATTGTATGCCGTGAAGATCGGATCCGGCATCTTCAAAGGCGAGGGCGCGCATATCCCAGATGTGTGAGAAATAATGCTCCAGACCCGATGCCGGACGGGAAAGCCCGGCATATTCCATCGCTATTCCGGAGATCACCATGCCCTCCATCACCGCTTTTACGGCCTCGGGTTCGCGCCGCACAAGTCCGTGCGCGGCAGAGACGACCTTTTCCAGGGCATTTTCCACCAAAGCGACTACAACAGGACAGTAGTATTCGCCCAGCAGGATATTGGCGATCTTCCACTCCGTGAGGCTTATATACTTAGCCAGCATGTCTCCCACCCCCGCCTGCAGCAAGCGCATCGGTGCCTGGCAGAGGATATCCAGATCTCCTACGATCGCCTGGGGACAGGTGCTGTCCAGCGACACCTTCAGCCCGTCAAGCTCCATGGATGATGTGGCCGATGCATAGCCGTCCATCGATGGTGCGGTGGCAACGATGATATATTGACGGCCCGTGGCACGGGCAAGGACCTTGCCTATGTCGTTTATCACTCCCGAGCCAACACCGACTATCAGATCGCACTCGTAATCAAAATGCATCACCGCCGATCCCACGCTGTGCTCAGTCGCCATTACCGGGGAGACAGGGAAAACATGCCTGGCGTATGCAATGCCGGCGCTGTCTAAAACTTTGCAAATCTTTTCTCCTGCGGCAGTAAAGCTGTCATGACCGGAGAGAAGGAACACCTTATTTGCCCCGCATTCCGCTATAAGTTCCGGAAGTCTGTCGACTGCACCTTGCCCGATCATGATTTTCCTCGTCCCTGCGGAATGTCGTTTTCCGCAATCGCAATCAAATCCTCCGGCCTCGATAAGTTTTTCGAGTGATATGCTTTTGATTTCTTCTGCTGTCATGTTGAAGTCTCCTTACATACTCTCTTTTGCATACTTCTTATGCGGGCGATATTTGCAGAGGTTATGACTTAATGATAGCATGACATGTATTTCCGGATACTGATCATTCGATCGGAATACGACTTTTTCACGCGGAGCAGGCATTATAATTCTTATTACATCTTCGGATCCATAATGACGGATGTTTGGTTTAAAAAAGAGAAAAGACAAATTAAAGAAGAAAAACAAAAAATGTTGACAAAGTCAACATAGCGTGTTACAATTCTATATTGCACCATTGTTTCCAAACGCGATACCTCTCCACTATGTAATTGTAGCACTTACTGTTGAGTGATACAAGAGGAAAATGCAAAAACATAACAACGCGTTCGGGTGTTTCAAAAAATGGTGCGATCACTTTCCTTTGAACCGCACGATGTCTCTTAATTATATAATGTATACTGCGTGCTTCAGGAGATCGATGCAGCCGGAAGACTACAGAAGAGTTTGGAATGGAGTGATTGTATGCCGGATGTAAAGCTTCCCCATGTCACCGACGTCCGATATGGAAGGACAATCAGGAAGAGCTATCAGAGGCTTGGTGACGTCATTGATATGCCCGACCTGATCGAGGTGCAAAAGAAATCTTACCAGTGGTTTCTTGACGTCGGCCTGAGGGAGGTGTTCCGTGATGTTGGCGCCATTACCGACTATACCGGGAACCTTGAACTGAGATTTATCGACTACGTATTGGAGAAAACACCAAAGTATACGGTAGAAGAGTGCAAGGAACGCGACGCCACATATGCCGCGCCCCTTAAGGTACGTGTGCGCCTGCGCAACAAGGAAACCGAAGAGATCAAGGAACAGGAGATATTCATGGGGGATTTCCCCATTATGACCCAGAGCGGTACCTTTATCATCAACGGTGCCGAACGTGTCATAATATCCCAGATCGTGCGCTCCCCGGGCGTTTATTTCAACCGGCAGGAAGAAAAGTCGGACATAGACCTTTTCGCGGGAACGATCATTCCGTACAGGGGAGCCTGGCTTGAGTTCGAAACGGACCTCAACAACGTCGTATATGTGAGGATAGACAAAAACAGAAAGCTCCCTGTCACTTCTCTCATCCGCGCGATCGGCCCCAAGACCGATGCCGAGATGAAGGAAACTTTCGGCGAAGACAAGTTCCTGCTTGCCACTCTTGACAAGGACACCGCAAAGACCGAGGAGGAGGCCCTCTTTGAGATGTATCGCAGGCTCCGGCCCGGCGAGCCTCCCACGGTGGATTCGGCAAAAGCGCTCATCAACAACCTGTTTTTCGATCCGCGCAGGTATGACCTGTCCAATGTAGGACGCTATAAATTCAACAAGAAGCTGGCGCTGGCACCCAGGATCGCCGGCAGGCCCCTGGCATACCCCGTAGTAGACCCGCTTACGGGAGAGATCCTGGCCGAAGAAGGCGATGTACTTACCCGCGACGAAGCCGTACGGATCGAAAACCGCGGAGTATCTTACGCATGGATCAGGACTGAACACGGGGCTGTCGTCAAGGTGCTCTCCAACAACATGGTCGACCTCGGCTGCTATGTTGACTTTGATCCGAAGGAAATGGGGATCAAGGAAAAGGTACGCTACTCCGTACTGAACTAGCTGATGGAGCAATACAGCGGGGCAGAGCTGAAAGATGCGATACGCGACAACATCGACAGGCTCATTCCCAAACATATCATAGAGGACGATATACTGGCTTCGATCAACTATCTGTTCAACCTTGCACATCACGTCGGATCGGTCGACGACATCGACCACCTAGGCAACCGCCGTCTGCGCTGTGTAGGGGAGCTGCTCCAGAACCAGTTCAGGATCGGTTTTTCGAGGATGGAGCGCGTTATCAGAGAGAGGATGACTATTCAGGACCTTGATATAGTTACCCCTCAATCCCTGATCAACATCAGGCCTGTTACCGCGGCCATCAAGGAATTCTTCGGTTCGTCGCCGCTGTCGCAGTTCATGGACCAGAGCAATCCTCTGGCTGAGCTGACTCATAAACGCCGTATGTCCGCCCTCGGACCCGGCGGTCTGAGCCGTGACCGTGCAAACTTCGAAGTGCGCGACGTTCACTACAGCCACTACGGCCGCATGTGCCCGATAGAGACTCCCGAAGGACCGAAAATCGGTCTGATATCCTATCTGTCCACTTATGCCCGTATCAATGAGTACGGGTTCATTGAGGCGCCTTATCAAAAGGTCGATCCCGTGACACACAAAGTGACTGATGAAGTCGTATATATGACGGCCGATGTTGAAGACGATTATATAATCGCACAGGCAAGCGAGCCCATCAATGAAGAGGGATACTTCGTCAACGAAAGAGTATCCTGCCGCTATAAAGACGAATTTATCGAGGTCGAGCCTGAACGCGTCGACTATATAGATGTTTCCCCCAAGATGATGGTTTCCGTCGCTACCGCGATGATCCCGTTCCTCGAGAACGACGACGCAAACCGTGCTCTCATGGGATCGAACATGCAGAAGCAGGCCGTGCCGCTGCTCAAAACGGAGCAGCCTATCGTAGCTACCGGAATCGAATATAAAGCCGCAATAGACTCCGGCGTTTGCATACTTGCCGAGGATGACGGCGTTATCGAGCGGGTATCCGCCGACGAGCTTGTCGTCCGCTATGACTCGGGACAAGTCAAGACATACAAACTTACAAAATTCATGCGTTCCAACCAGGGCACCTGCATCAACCAGCGGCCTATCGTGGATGCCGGACAGAGATGCAGCAAAGGTGACGTACTGGTAGACGGCCCGTCCACCCATGAAGGCGAAATTTCTCTCGGAAAGAACGTCCTTGTCGGTTTCATGACCTGGGAAGGGTATAACTATGAGGACGCCATTCTGATAAGCGAGCGCCTTGTCCATGACGACGTATTCACATCGATACACATAGTTGAATATGAAACCGAGGCCCACGACACCAAACTCGGGCCCGAAGAGATAACACGCGACATCCCCAATGTCGGTGAGGACGCACTGAAGAACCTCGATGAGCGCGGGATAATACGCATAGGCGCAGAGGTCCATCCGGGTGATATCCTGGTCGGAAAGGTGACTCCGAAGGGAGAGACCGAGCTTACGGCTGAGGAGCGCCTGCTGCGCGCGATATTCGGTGAAAAAGCCCGCGAAGTAAGAGATACTTCACTTAGAGTGCCTCACGGTGAGAGCGGTATAATCGTTGACGTCAAGGTCTTTACCCGCGAAAACGGAGACGAGCTCAATCCCGGCGTCAACATGGTGGTGCGCTGCTATATAGCTCAAAAGCGCAAGATATCCGTCGGTGACAAGATGGCCGGACGGCACGGAAACAAGGGCGTCGTTTCGATGATCCTTCCGCTTGAAGACATGCCGTTCATGCCGGACGGCACACCGCTCGATATCGTACTCAATCCGCTGGGCGTTCCTTCCCGAATGAATATAGGACAGGTCCTGGAAGTCCACCTCGGATACGCGGCAAATGCTTTGGGATGGAAGATCGCGACACCGGTATTCGACGGGGCAAACGAACAGGACATTGAGGATACGCTGGAGTTTGCCGGCCTCAGGAGAGACGGAAAGAGCATCCTGTATGACGGTCGTACCGGCGAGATGTTCGACAACCCGGTCTCCGTGGGATATATGTACTTCCTGAAACTTCATCACCTGGTCGACGACAAGATCCATGCCCGTTCGACCGGACCATACTCCCTTGTTACGCAGCAGCCTCTGGGCGGAAAAGCACAGTTCGGCGGACAGCGCTTCGGAGAAATGGAAGTCTGGGCATTGGAGGCTTACGGTGCTGCGTATACCCTGCAGGAGATCCTCACCGTCAAGTCGGACGACATCGTAGGCCGCGTCAAAACCTACGAGGCGATCGTCAAGGGGCACAACGTTCCCAGACCCGGAGTGCCGGAATCATTCAGGGTCCTCATAAAGGAACTGCAGTCATTGGGACTGGACGTGCGTGTGCTAGATAAGAACATGAAGGAAATCGACCTCAAGGACGACGACGATGACGACAGCTTCGCCAAGGTCGAAAATGAGGACGCCTATACCAGCGAAGATGAACTGATGGCTTCAGGCTACGGTATCGAGGACGAAGACGGATATGTAGAGTATGCGTCGGGTGACGACTATGACGAATTCGGCCCCGAAGAAGAACCTGAAGATTATATCGATGACATGGACGTTGTTGACGACGATATGGACGATTTTTATGACCTTTGATGAAAGGAGCCGTCTATGAGCTACACGGAATTTGAAGCCATTAGAATAGGCCTGGCCTCGCCGGAGATGATCCACAAGTGGTCCCGCGGAGAGGTAAAAAAGCCCGAAACGATAAATTACCGCACACTCAAACCTGAAAGGGACGGTCTGTTCTGCGAAAGGATCTTTGGGCCGACCAAGGACTGGGAGTGCCATTGCGGAAAATATAAGAAGATCAGATATAAAGGCAAGATTTGTGACCGGTGTGGCGTAGAGGTGACCAAATCCAAAGTCCGCCGTGAAAGAATGGGGCATATCGATCTCGCCGCCCCCGTGAGCCATATTTGGTACTTTAAGGGTATCCCTTCAAGGCTCGGGCTCATACTTGACATGTCGCCTCGGCTTCTGGAAAAGGTGCTTTACTTCGCCAGCTATATCGTTATCGATCCGGGCGATACACCGCTGATGAAAAAGCAGATCCTTTCAGACAAAGAGTATCGCGACATGCGTGAGAAGTACGAGGATGACTTCAGAGCGGGAATGGGCGCTGAAGCCATTAAGGAGCTGCTGCAGGAAATAGACGTCGAGAAGCTTTCCGCGGAACTGCGCGCGGAGCTCAGGGAAGCCACCGGACAGAAGAAAATGCGCATCATCAAGCGCCTTGAGGTTGCAGAGTCGTTCCGCCTTTCAGGGAACCGCCCGGAGTGGATGATCCTTGAAGCGATCCCCGTCATTCCTCCCGAACTGCGCCCGATGGTCCAGCTGGACGGCGGCAGGTTTGCCACATCGGACCTCAACGACCTCTACCGTCGTGTGATAAACAGGAACAACCGTCTGAAAAGGCTCCTGCAGCTTGGCGCACCCGATATAATCGTCCGTAACGAAAAGCGCATGCTCCAGGAGGCGGTCGACTCACTGATCGACAACGGACGCCGCGGGAGATCGGTTACAGGACCCAACAACAGGCCGCTCAAATCTCTTTCAGACATGCTGAAAGGAAAGCAGGGGCGCTTCCGTCAGAACCTGCTTGGTAAGCGCGTTGACTATTCCGGCCGAAGCGTTATAGTGGTCGGTCCGGAACTCAAGATATATCAGTGCGGTCTCCCCAAGGAGATGGCCATTGAGCTGTTCAAGCCGTTCGTGATGAAGAAGCTTGTCGAGGACGGACTTGCCAACAACATCAAGAGCGCAAAGAAAATGGTGGAGCGTACCCGCAACGAAGTTTGGGACGCGTTGGACGAGATCATTAAGGAACACCCCGTGCTTTTGAACCGCGCCCCCACACTCCACAGGCTCGGTATCCAGGCCTTTGAACCGGTACTTGTAGAGGGAAGGGCACTTAAACTCCATCCGCTTGTATGTACCGCTTACAACGCCGACTTTGACGGCGACCAGATGGCGGTCCACGTTCCGTTGTCTGCCGAGGCCCAGGCGGAAGCACGCTTCCTGATGCTTTCGGCAAACAACCTGCTTCGTCCGCAGGACGGGCGTCCCGTTACCGTTCCTACACAGGACATGGTCCTCGGTGCATATTATCTTACCGTGGAACGTGAGGAGCATGGCACAGGGAAAGCGTTCATGAGCCCCGAAGAAGCTCTCATTGCTTATCAGAACGGGGACGTAGGCATCCACTCGCCGATAAAGGTCCGTGTCACAAAGGAGATCGACGGGGTCAAGAAGAGCAAAATAATCAATGCGACCGTAGGACGCATCATATTCAACGAGCCGATCCCGCAGGACCTGGGCTTTGTCGACAGGACAAATCCCGAGACCATGTTCGACCTTGAGATAGGGTTCGTCTGCAGAAGGCATGAGCTGGGCAAGATCATCGAACGCTGCATCGAAAAGCACGGCTTTGCAAAGACCGCGGTCCTGCTTGACCATATCAAATCACTGGGATTCCACTATTCGACGATCGGTGCCATAACCGTCTCCATTACGGACATGGCCGTTCCCGAACAGAAGAAGATCCTCATTTCCGAAACCGAAAAGAGGATCAGCGAAATCGAGCAGAACTACAAGATGGGCTTCATAACGAACGAAGAGAGGCGCCGCCTTGTCATTGAGGAGTGGGACAAAACCACGAAGGATGTCACGAAGGCGCTGCAGGACAGCCTTGACCAGTTCAACCCGTTGTATATGATGGCTAACTCCGGAGCCCGCGGTTCCATGAACCAGATCCGTCAGCTTGCCGGTATGCGCGGACTCATGGCCGACACATCAGGAAAGACGATCGAGATCCCCATCCGATCCAACTTCCGCGAGGGCCTGTCCGTCCTGGAATACTTCATATCTTCCCGCGGCGCAAGAAAGGGACTCGCAGACACAGCCCTGCGTACCGCAGACTCAGGTTACCTTACCCGCCGACTCGTCGACGTCGCACAGGACGTCATCATTCGCGAAGTCGACTGCGGAACGAAGGAAGGCATTTGGGTCCGTGAGATAACGGACGGAAACCTGGTCATTGAGAAGTTTGAGGACAGGTTGCGCGGCCGCTATACACTGGAGCCGATATATGACAAGGAAGGCAACCTCATTGTCCCGGCCGAAAAGCTTTTGGACGAAGAGGACATCAGAAAGATAATATCCGCCAACATCAGAGAGGTCAGAATCCGCTCGGTCCTGGCCTGCCGCTCAAGGCACGGCGTTTGCGCAAAGTGCTACGGTTCCAACCTGGCAACGAATTCGCCGGTCAACGTAGGAGAGGCGGTCGGAATCATTGCCGCACAGTCGATAGGAGAGCCGGGAACGCAGCTTACGATGCGTACCTTCCACACGGGCGGTGTTGCAGGAGACGACATCACGCAAGGTCTGCCGCGTGTCGAAGAGCTCTTTGAAGCACGCAAGCCCAAGAAGCTGGCGGTAATGGCCGAAATCAGCGGCATCGTTCGCAGGGAGGAGCCAAAGCGTGCGGGCCATCGGAGCCTTTCCATCACGAACCCGGATACCGGTGAATCAGTAAGCATCACGATCCCGTTCGGCTCAACTATGAAGGTCCGTGAGGGACAGTTTGTTGAAGAGGGCGAGGAGCTGACCGAAGGAGCTCTCAATCCCCACGACATTCTGCGAATAAAGGGTGCCTCGTCCGTGCAAAATTATCTTATTCGCGAAGTCCAGCGTGTTTACCGCCAACAGGGCGTTGATATAAACGACCGCCATATCGAGGTCATCGTACGGCAGATGATGCGCAAAGTCAAGGTGGAGGATCCGGGCGATACGAACTTCCTTATCGGATCATTCGTTGACGTACTTGATTTCGAGGAAGAGAACAAAAGGATCCAACAACGCATCGATGAAGGCGAGACCGAACTCAGGCTTGCGGTTGCCACACCGGTTTTGATGGGTATAACAAAGGCTTCGCTTTCGACCGACTCCTTCCTGTCCGCGGCGTCATTCCAGGAGACGACCAGGGTATTGACCGAAGCCGCCATCAAGGGAAAAGTGGACAATCTCGTTGGACTCAAGGAGAATGTCATCATAGGCAAACTTATCCCCGCAGGATCGGGTATGGAGATATATCGCGACTTTACGATGGAAGTCAGGGGTTCCGCATCCGGGCAGGGCAATGATGATGAGCCGGATCGGGATCCGGTACAGAACGAAGACGGCGAAGAGGACAGCCTGCAGAACGAAGAAGACCGCTCAGGGATCGTTGAGCTGGGGCTTCCTATGGCCGACACCTATAATTGATAGCACCTCTGAGGAAGTTCTTTGTTGACTTTGGCAACAGCGAATGTTATAATCAGAGCTTGCTGATAATTTGGAGACCAGAAGAAAGGAGGAAAATGATGCCGACATTCAACCAGCTCGTACGCAAGGGAAGGTCAAAGGTGACCTATAAGTCATCCGCGCCTGCGCTGCAGAAGGGTTTCAACACCATTCGCAACCAGCAGACGGATCTTGCCTCCCCTCAGAAACGAGGCGTTTGCACTTCGGTCAGGACCATGACGCCCAAGAAGCCAAACTCGGCGCTTAGAAAAGTTGCCCGTGTCAGGCTCTCGAACGGCATTGAGGTCACTGCGTACATTCCCGGCGAAGGGCATAACCTGCAGGAACACTCCGTGGTAATGATCAGGGGCGGACGTGTCAAGGATCTGCCCGGTACCCGTTACCACATTATCCGTGGCACACTGGATACGCAGGGAGTTGCAAACCGCAGGCAGGGACGCAGCAAGTATGGCGCAAAGCGTCCGAAAGCAGGAAAGTAGAAACAATCTCCTGACGCAAAACCATCATGGTTTTGCCCTGAGAGTTTATATATAGATGTATTGTTGTATATAATCCTCGGGGCAAGCTTAGCGGAAGTTGATGTTACTTTCGAGTACCGTTGAAATCATTTTATAATGAAGGAGGGAAGGTAAGTGCCCAGAAGAGGATTTGTTCCAAAGAGGGATGTACTTCCTGATCCGCTGTACAATTCCAAGCTCGTAACGAAGCTTATAAACAGCGTAATGTATGATGGCAAAAAGGGAGTTGCACAGAAGGTCGTTTACGGCGCATTTGATATGATAAGGGAAAAGACAGGCAAGGATCCCCTTGAAGTCTTTCAGCAGGCTCTTGAAAACGTAATGCCCGTTCTGGAAGTTAAGGCCCGTCGTGTCGGTGGCGCCACATATCAGGTGCCTATCGAGGTAAGGGCTGATCGCCGCCAGACTTTGGGTCTTCGCTGGCTGACACAATATGCGCGTCAGAGAAGCGAAAGGACCATGAAAGAGCGCCTGGCCAACGAAATAATCGATGCGACCAACAACGTCGGAAACTCCGTCAAGAAGCGCGAAGACACTCACCGTATGGCAGAAGCTAACAAAGCCTTTGCCCACTACCGCTGGTAATTATTTTACCGGCTTCATTGAAATTTATATTGGCAACATGATAAGAAAAATGTTGCCCTGCGCGATCGGGATTTGAAATTTACATGGCATCAGATCCGGCAGCGCGCGGTTGCCGTCAGCTTGGCACCCCTGAAAGGAGAAATCGGATGCCCAGGGAATACCCATTGAATCTTACCAGAAACATAGGAATAATGGCCCATATAGATGCGGGAAAAACAACTACGACTGAAAGGATTCTTTTCTATACGGGAAAGAATTACAAGTTGGGAGAAACACATGAAGGTACCGCTACGATGGACTGGATGGAGCAGGAGCAGGAGCGCGGGATAACCATAACTTCTGCCGCTACCACCTGTTTTTGGAAAGGTCACAGGATCAATATAATCGATACGCCCGGACATGTGGACTTCACCGTTGAAGTTGAAAGATCTCTGCGTGTTCTTGACGGAGCGGTGGCTGTCTTCTGCGCAAAAGGCGGTGTAGAGCCGCAATCGGAGACGGTTTGGCGTCAGGCCGATCACTACGGTGTCCCGAGGTTGGCCTTTGTCAACAAGATGGACATTTTGGGCGCTGACTTCTACAATGTAGTGAAGATGATGCACGAGAGGCTGCATGCAAATGCCGTTCCCGTTCAGATCCCAATAGGGAAAGAGGACGAGTTCAGGGGCGTAATTGACCTCATCGAGTTGAAGGCCTATATTACCTACGATGATCTCGGCAAGGACATCCGAGAGGAAGAGATCCCCGAAGACATGAAGGCCGAAGCCGAAGAGTGGCGTGAGAAGCTGATCGAAGCCGTGTCGGAACTTGACGAAGAGCTCACCGACAAGTATCTGATGGGTGAAGAGATCACGGCATCCGAAATCAAGAGGGCGATACGCAAGGCAACCATTGAGAACAAATTTGTAGCGGTCCTCTGCGGTACGGCATACCGCAACAAAGGCATCCAAAACCTTCTGGACGCAATTGTTGAGTATTTGCCTGCCCCGACGGACATACCCGATGTACGCGGCACGAACCCGGACACAGGGGAAGAGGACAGCCGGCCATCTTCCGAAGATGCGCCGTTTGCCGCGCTGGCATTCAAGGTGGCGACCGACCCGTTTGTCGGAAGACTCTGTTTTATACGCGTCTACTCCGGATCTATAAACACCGGGGCAAGCGTATATAACTCAACGAAAGACAAAAGGGAGCGGATGGGCCGCCTGCTGAAGATGCACGCAAACCACCGGGAAGACGTCGATGCGGTGTACGCCGGAGAAATCGCCGCAGTTGTGGGACTGAAAAATACAACCACGGGTGACACGCTTTGCGATGAAAAGCACCCGATCATACTGGAATCCATGGAGTTCCCGGAACCCGTCATACGGGTCGCGATCGAGCCCAAGACCAAGGCAGGACAGGAGAAGATGTCTCTGGCCCTTGCCAAACTGGCCGAGGAGGACCCGACTTTCAGGGCCTATACCGATGAGGAAACGGGCCAGACCATCATAGCCGGAATGGGAGAGCTGCACCTTGAGATAATCGTTGACAGGCTCCTCAGGGAGTTCAAGGTGGAAGCAAACGTCGGCAAGCCCCAGGTCGCATATAAGGAGACGATCAGGAAGAAAGCCGAAGTGGATCACAAGTACGTCAGGCAGTCCGGCGGTAAAGGCCAGTACGGTCATGTAAAACTGATCGTTGAGCCCAACGAGTCCGGAAAAGGTTATGAGTTCATCAACAAGATCGTCGGCGGAGTCATACCGAAGGAATTCATCCCTGCGATCGACCAGGGTATACAGGGTGCGATGCAGGCGGGTGTACTGGCCGGATATAATGTCGTAGACGTTAAGGTCACACTGTATGACGGATCGTACCACGAAGTCGACTCATCCGAAATGGCGTTCAGGATCGCCGCTTCTATGGCTTTCAAAGAGGCCTGCAGGAAAGCAGATCCTGTACTGCTCGAGCCCATCATGCGTGTCGTTGTAACTGTACCCGAAGCCTACATGGGAGACGTAATAGGCGACCTCAATTCAAGGCGCGGCCAGATCAACGGCATGACAGCACTTCCAGGGGCGCAGATGATAGAAGCGTTCGTGCCGTTGAGCGAAATGTTCGGATATGCGACCGACCTTCGTTCAAGGACACAGGGAAGGGGCCAGTACTCCATGGAGCCGAGTCACTATGTAGAACTTCCCAAGAGTATTCAGGATAAAATCGTAACAAGCCGCGGGGTTTAGTTACCGATTATTAGGCAAAACCTTGCATTATGGCTCATTTTAAGCAATTACCTATTGCAAATTCCTCATGTTTCCTGTACAATAATTTCATGCCCGAATGACTATGAATGAATGTTTATTGGTATAAGGAGGTTTACCAATCATGGCAAAGCAAAAGTTTGAAAGAACTAAGCCCCACATAAATATCGGAACCATCGGCCACGTTGACCATGGTAAGACCACCCTGACAGCGGCAATAACCAAGATCCTTGGTTTTAAGGGACAAGCTGCGTTCATGGCGTATGACCAGATCGACAAGGCTCCCGAAGAAAAAGCACGCGGAATCACAATCAACACCGCACACGTTGAGTATCAGACCGAGAAGCGTCACTATGCTCACGTTGACTGCCCGGGCCACGCAGACTATGTTAAGAACATGATCACCGGTGCCGCTCAGATGGACGGAGCCATCCTCGTCGTTTCCGCAGCAGACGGCCCGATGCCCCAGACCCGCGAACACATCCTGCTTGCCCGTCAGGTCGGTGTTCCCTATATAGTCGTTTTCATGAACAAGGTTGACCAGGTCGACGACGAAGAGCTCCTCGAGCTCGTCGAGATGGAAGTTCGCGACCTGCTCTCCGAGTATGACTTCCCCGGCGACGACATTCCGATTATCAAGGGATCCGCTCTTGTAGCACTCGAATGCGAGTCTACAGATATCAACGCACCTGAGTATGCTCCGATCCTTGAGCTCATGGAGGCTGTTGACAGCTACATCCCCACACCTGAGC
>JAAYMG010000302.1 GCA_012521525.1 Clostridiales bacterium
AGGTCAATACCGCCAAGTATGTTCGACCACTGGTCGTCGCCGCCGCACTGCAGGTTTACACCGTATCTTTGATTGAGTACGAAGAAGTCGTAGCTCTGCATGAGCATATAATTGAACTCAAGGAATGATAAACCCCGTTCAAGGCGTGACTTGAAACATTCCGCGGTGAGCATGCGGTTGACGGAGAAATGTACGCCCACATCTCTCAGAAATTCTACATAATTCAGGTTCAGCAGCCAATCCGCATTGTTGACCATGATAGCGTTTCCTTCTGAGAAATCCACTATTTTGGACATCTGCCTGCGGAAGCATTCAGCATTGTGCTGTATAGTTTCTGCTGACAGCATTTTGCGCATATCGGTTTTTCCGGTAGGATCTCCGACCATTGCGGTGCCGCCGCCCAGCAGGGCGATCGGTTTATTGCCTGCCCTCTGGAGATGCCTCATGGTGATAAGCTGCATGAGATGACCAATGTGGAGGCTGCCAGCGGTAGGATCGAATCCAATATAGAAGGTAGCCTTCCCATTGTTTATCAGTTCACTTATCTCCTCTTCATTAGTCGTCTGCGCTACAAGGCCCCTCGCCTTCAACTCGTCATAAAGTGTCATGCCGAATCCTCACTTCTTACTTTATTTTTATATTCTTTTGCGTCGCAAATCATCTCATGTGCACTTTTCATCGTAGCATCGGTGATATTTGCGCCGCTGATAATGCGAGCTATTTCTCTTGCGGCGGATTCTTCGTCAAGCAGGGCAACCGAAGTGTATACCCTTCCGCCGCGCTCCTTCTTTTCTATGTTGAAGTGGTTGTCTGCCATTGCCGCGATCTGCGACAAATGCGTTACACACAATACCTGCTTCTCCTTTGACACCTCCGCGAGCATTTCCGCAACCCTCTGTGCTGCTCTGCCGCTTACACCGGTGTCCACTTCGTCAAATATGAGTGTCTGTATATCATCATTCCTGACAAGCACATTTTTCATAGCAAGCATTATTCTCGACAATTCGCCGCCCGAAGCGATTTTCGAGATCGCTCTCAACTCTTCTCCGGGATTTGCAGAGAGTATGAACTTCACCGTATCAAGGCCGTCATGATCCGGAGCATCCTTTCTGACGATATCTACTTTGAACCGTACCTTGGGCATATCCAGTCTTGACAGGCAGTTCATTATCTTTTCGGAAAGCTCTTCCGCTTTTTCTGTGCGGCTCCTGCTCAGCTTTTCCCCGGCGGCGATTACCTCATTATATGCCGCTGAGTATCTTTTCTTCAGTTTTTCCAGTTCTTCATCGGAAAACTCAATTTTATCCAGTTCCTCTTTGTCCTTCTTCAGTCTCTTCAGGATCTGCTCAATAGAATTCCCATACTTCCGCTTCAGCTGATGTATCAAAGCAAGCCTGCTTTCCACCCTCTCCATCTCTTCGGGCGAATATATGTACTCATCCCTGAGATCCCTGACCTCCGAAGCTATATCCTCGGCAACGTATCTGATATCGCTCAGCTTCTCCCTTATCGCTTCAAGCTGAGGATCCATCGAAGCTATGAGTGAAATTGCCGACTCGGCGATATTCAGCAGCCCGCATGCTCCTTCCGAATCTTCATCCCCGTAAAGGGAGCGGAAGCATTCTTCGATCGCGGCAGTCATGCGCTCCGAATTTCGAAGTATGGTCCTGCGGGCTTCCAGTCTCTCCTCTTCGTCGACCTGCAGGTCTGCGGCTTCTATCTCCCCTATGCGGTACCTAAGCTCATCTATGCGGCGTGATTTCTCTTCCTCATCGATTGCAATGCTTTCAATTGCCTTCTCGATTTCTTTCAGCTCTTTATATTTCGCACGGTATCCGTCGATCAGCTCATGATGGCCTGCAAAACTGTCCAGGTATGACAGGTGGGTGCTTTCATCAAGCAGGCTTTGGTTGTCATGCTGACCGTGGATATTCAGAAGAAGGCTTCCGAGTGTTTTAAGCTGTGACACGGTCACCGGAACACCGTTGATCCTGCAAATGCTTCTGCCGTCCGAAGTTATCTGGCGGCTGATAAGCAGGTTCCCGTCTTCGTCGGGTGCATATCCGTTTTCGTCCAGCCAGCTCAGGACCGACGGGGAGAGCCCGCAAAACAGGGCATTTACCGTTGCGCTTTTTTCTCCCGTACGTATCAGGTCCTTGCTGGTCCGCTCACCCGCGATCGCACCGATGGCGTCAATAATTATGGACTTTCCCGCTCCTGTTTCGCCGGTAAGGACATTCAAACCAGGGCCCGGTTCCAGATCAGCACGTTCAACAACCGCTATATTTTCAATGTGAAGAAGAGTGAGCATTTCATTTCCTCCCGCACATAGTCGTCAGCGGATCAGCTCCGAAACGATTTTTGCAAACTCTACGGCGTCCGAGTCCTCTCTCACTACGACCAAAGCCGTATCATCACCGGCCAACGTCCCGACTATCATATCATGCTTCATAGCATCGATCGCCGAACAGGCGGCATCTGCCAGGCCCGGCAGTGTACGGATGACCACGATGTTCTTCGCGTAATCGACACTTATTACGCATTCTTTGAAAATAGTCCTTAATCTGTCGTCTATATCCGGTTCGAAATGTCTTGCCGGTGCAGTATATTTATATCTTCCGTTTTCCGTCAGGACCTTTTGCAGCCTCAGCTCCTTGATGTCCCGGGAAATCGTGGCCTGTGTCGCTTCGATGCCGTGGACACGCAGCCTTTCGGCAAGTTCCTCCTGGGTCTCGATATTCTCCTTGCTTATGATCTGAAGGATCATTTCGTGCCGCACCGATTTCATATGATCTCTCCCTTTTCCATTTTTTAGAACCACACATATATTACCGCCCAACCTTTTGACCTGCGGATACCGGTTCGCATCACCTTGCATTTTAATGCAGCTGCCAGATCCAAAATATACGGGCAGCGAGCAATACACTGTAAAGGTGTACTTCTATTTAGGGATCAGCTTGTTTCTTACTATATCATAAAAACCGTGATTTTTCGACCGCACAAGCTTGCAGCAAAGGCGCGATTTAGAAACCACAACTGTATCACCGGGCAGCATAGCGGTATCATTGTATATAACCCCGTCAACAGTCAACTTTGCATTTACTTCGGCATTAGTATTCTGAAACTTCACAACGCTGTCGCCGGACAGGACGAAAGACTTTGCGTGAAGGCTATGAGCGCAAATCGGTGTCACGAGTATCAAGTCGGCTTTTGGTTCGACAAGGGGGCCGCCTGCCGAAAGTGAGTAGGCAGAAGATCCTGTCGGTGTTGAAGCTATAATTCCGTCACCGCTGATGGTTGCTATAAAGTGGCTGCCGACCCAAAAATCCAGGGACATGACACGAGGTCCGTCAAGGTTTGTGACGACCGCGTCATTGAGAGCTGTTCCTTTGAAGATCGTCTCCCCGTTTCTCTGCAGGCGCACGTCGAGCATTGACCTGTGATCTATGCTGAAGCTTCCTTTCAATATGCTTTTGAGCCTGAACAGCTCGTCCCTTTCCAGCTCCGCAAGAAAACCCAATTTGCCTGCATTGATTCCAAGGATGGGTTTATCCTCTTTCGCTGCGGTTTCTGCGATCCGCAATATCGTACCGTCACCGCCGATGCAGATTATCATATCGGCAGAACGTACGCCTTCGTCAAACGGCATATGTGCCAAACCGTCACAATTGAGCCCTACGGTATCCGAAATGACAGGTTCGAGTCCGGATTCGGCAATCAGCCTGATCATCTCGACCGTAAGCACAAAATCCTTGTCACGTTTTGGGTTTGGAAACAAAAATACCTTATGCATGGCAATTTCCTTTACACCAATGAAAAATCACTGCTTAGCCCGATCAAAACTAAAGAAGATACTCCGATTTTCATCCGCTTACAGATCTCTATGAGAAATCGACACCAGTTCCTCCAGGTCGAAGGATCTCTTATTTGACTCCTCACCCTCCAAAGCGGGAGACAAGTATGCCAGGTATTCGATGTTTCCTTCCGGTCCCCTTATGGGAGAATATGTCAGTTGCAGAACCGAAAAACCGGATCGTTCTGCATTCAGAACAAAATCCTCCAGGACTTCGAGATGCACTTTGGGATCTCTAATCACGCCCTTTTTCCCTACTTTGTCGCGGCCCGCCTCAAACTGTGGCTTGACAAGGGCTACTACTTTACCCGATGGCTTCAGCAGTTTATGGACCACCGGCAGTACCAACTTCAAGGAAATGAATGAAACGTCTATCGATGCAAAGTCAAGCGGTTCCCCGATCGTTTCCGGAGTTACGTGGCGGATGTTCGTCCTTTCCATGACAACGACCCTGTCATCCTGACGCAGTTTCCAGGCCAGCTGTCCGTATCCTACATCTATCGCATATACCTTTGAAGCTCCGTTTTGCAGCATGCAGTCTGTAAAACCGCCTGTTGACGCACCGATATCTGCCGCAACTACACCTTCAAGCGATAAATTGAACTCTCTTACCGCTTTTTCAAGCTTTAACCCGCCTCGGCTTACATACTTCAGTACATTTCCCCGTATCTCGATCTCCGCGTCGTCGGAAACGAATGTACCGGGTTTGTCGATCCTGTTTCCGTCGACAAACACGACCCCGCTCATAACGGAAGACTTAGCCTTTTCCCGGCTTTCAAAATACCCCCGTTCAAACAGCAGCTGATCTATTCTTTTTTTCACCGTTGCACTCCTCCAGGATCGCCGACGATATAGAGCGGGCGTCAAGGCCGTATCTTACCATCAGCTCGGGCATATTCCCGTGCGGTATAAACCTGTTTCCCAGGTTTATGAGCCTTGCGCTTTTGACAGCCATTCCCCTCAGGCCTATCTCGCTCAGCAGTCTCCTTCCGACGGAACCCTCGTCAAGGGATTCTTCCACCGCCAGGAAACGTTTGGTCTTTTCCACCGAGTCAAGGACGATCTTTGCGGGAAGCGGTGAAATGACATTGAGCTTAATTATCTCCACGGAAACTCCCGTCTCTTCCGCGATTTGCGCGGCCCGGATGACCTCATTTATAAGTCTGCCGTATACAGCGACCGTTATGTCTGAGCCTGCTTTGAAAACTTCCGCGTTGCCAGCGGAAACCCCTTTATACTCCCCTTCACAACCACGGGGATAACGGATGGCAACAGGACCGTCATTCCTGGCGAACGCTTGCTCCAGCATGGCCTCAAGCTCAGCATAGCTTGATGGACAGTACACTCGCATGCCCGGAATATGCGGGAGAAAAGATATGTCGAACAAGCCCTGGTGGGTTTCCCCGTCTTCTCCCGTAAGCCCCGCCCTGTCTATTGCAAATACAACGGGGAGCTTTTGAAGCGCTACATCGTGGATGAGCATATCGTAGGAGCGCTGAAGGAAGGTCGAATAAATAGCGCATACCGGACGCATGCCGCGTGAAGCCAACCCGGCAGCCATCGTGACCGCATGTCCTTCTGCTATGCCTACGTCAAAAAAGCGCCGGGGAAACTCTTCGGCAAACTTGTCAAGCCCGGTTCCGCTCTGCATGGCAGCGGTTATCGCGCAGATGCGCCCGTCCCTTCCGGCAAGCTCGCTAAGCTTTTTCCCGAATACCAGGGAAAAGTTTGTTGCGGAACCGTTAAGCTGCCTTCCGGAGTCTATATCGAACTGTGATATTCCGTGATACTCGGACGGGCTCTCTTCCGAATATCGGTAGCCCTTCCCTTTGACGGTCTTCAAATGTATGAGCACCGGGCCGGTATAGGCTTTCGCGATCTGAAACAACCTGATCAGTTCCCTGAGGTCATGCCCGTCCACGGGACCAAGATAGGTAAATCCCATATCTTCAAACATGCTGCCTCTGACCAGCATGCGCTTGAGGAACAGTTTCGTATTGTGGATGACCCGATAAATGTACTTACCGCCGGGGATCCGGCTCGTCGTACCGCGAACATGTTTTTTCAACTTTGTATATTGTGGCTTGAGGCGCAGTCTACCGAGCTGCTTTGCAACCCCTCCGACATTCCGCTGTATCGACATGCCGTTATCATTCAAAATGACCAGCAGCTGCTCTTTACTCTGGCCGGCGTCATTGAGAGCTTCATATGCAAGCCCGCCTGTAAGAGCTCCGTCACCAATGACAGCAATAACGTGGTAATCGTCGTTCATCAGGGTACGCGCTCTTGCCATACCAAGTGCCGCAGATATCGAAGTGGAAGCATGGCCTGTTGAAAATGGGTCATGAATGCTTTCGCTTGGTTTGGGGAATCCCGCCAACCCGTCAAGTGAACGAAGGTTCTTGAACTCTTCGCGTCTTCCCGTAAGTATTTTGTGCGTATAGCATTGGTGCCCTACGTCGAATATGAGTTTGTCTACCGAGGTGTCAAACACTTTGTGGAGAGCTACGGTAAGCTCTACGACCCCCAGGTTTGATGCAAGGTGGCCGCCGGATCTTGCTATGCTTTCGATCAGGAAGCTCCTGATTTCATCGCAAAGCTGAGACATCTTCCTGATGTCAAGCTTTTTGACGTCCTCGGGGGAGTTTATATTTTCAAGCAATCCCATAACTACCTCTTGAAGATTTTCAGTGTTTACGGGTGGATATATAATCTGTAAACCACATAAGGAATCCGTTGTCCTCAAATTCCGAAAGGCAACTTTTCGCCATCATCGAAAGTTCAGCGATCTTCCTTTCACACCCGGATATGCCGTATATATCGACATAAGTTATTTTGCCGCGTCCGGCATCCGATCCGACCGGTTTGCCCAGCGCCTTCTCATCGCCTATCCTGTCAAGCAAATCGTCCTTTATCTGAAATGAAAGTCCCAAGGCTTCTGCGTATCTTTGGGCTGCCATCCGCTGCTCCTGTCTTGCTCCAGCCAAAATACAGCCGGAAACACAGGCTGCTGATATAAGCGCACCGGTTTTGAGGCGATGCGTTTTCTCTACCAGCTCTGCCCCGACCTGCCTGTTTTCGTTTTCTATATCAAGCATCTGGCCGCCAATCATCCCGTACGCGCCGGAAGCTTCTGCTATCAGCCTGCATGCTTCAAGCCGCAAATCGACCGGTACTGCTTTTACGGATGTTTTCAAATCGCCGACACACCCGTCCGACAGCATGGTCTCAAACGCCGCATTCAGCAGAGCGTCTCCGGCCAAAACAGCGGCAGCTTCTCCGAATACGATGTGGTTTGTCGGGCGTCCTCGGCGCAGGTCGTCGTCATCCATGCACGGAAGGTCGTCATGTATCAGAGAATATGTGTGGATCATTTCTATCGCACAGGCAAAAGAGAGAGCGTTTTCCGGGTCTCCGCCCGCAGCCTTGCAAAATTCCGTAAGAAGCACTGAACGTATCCGTTTTCCCCCTGAGAGCAGGCTGTATCTCATGGATTCGATCAAAGTCTTCTGAGGGATCGATCTTTGAGGTATGCACATGTCCAGGGCTTCGTTGATCCACTTGACCCGCTGACTGTAATATTCTTCAAAATCCATATGAAACCGTAACCTTTAGTTTTCTCCTTCGATATCAAAAGGCGCTGAAACCGGCTCGCCGCTTTCGCCCTTCATTATGATGCTCACCTTCTGCTCGGCCTTGTCCAGAATGGCCGCGCACCTCTTCATAAGCGAGGCGCCTTCCTCGAACAGGCCCAGGGCCTCTTCCACGGGGACCTCTCCCCTCTCCAGGATCCGGACGATTTCCTCAAGCCTGCCGATGGCAGATTCAAAAGTCATTTTTTCACCCATGGCATATACTCCAATCCTATTACTTTTTGCCAAACATCACCGATTATAATTTCGACTCAAAAAATCGTTTCCATACATAATCAGGTAATTTTCATACCAAAACGGAGCAAATAGCATAAAATATACACTTAAATATCCAGTTTTAATTGCATCTGCTCCTGTGTGCAGTCAATATCGATTTTAAGATCGGCTTCAGTCTCAACAATGATTTCACTGTAAGATATGTCAACCTCAGATCCGTTTGTCTCAGTTCCGGCTGTCCCAGTTCCTTCTTTGCCCCGACCTTCAACGGGCTCCGATCCGAAACTGTCAAAATCCTCAGTGATATCGCCCGAAATGTTCGCTCTGAGGTCGTGATCGGGGTCGCTGCCGGTAACCTGGCACCTCAATGCTCCTTTGCCGAGGTAAAGGTTCAGCAAATCACCCACCGATACCTCACCGGCACTCCTAACAACGGTCCCGTCATCCTTTGCGGCTATTGCGTATCCGCGTCCAAGGACCTTCAGCGGGCTGATAGCGTCAAGAGTCGAAGCAAGCCGGGCAAAGCGTTCCTTCCTTTCCGCAAGGAACCTATGCGAAACCGACGCAAAATCCCCGACCACCTTGTCCAGCTGCATACGCTTTTCCTGAACGTAGTACATGGGGCTCTGCATCACCTTGCGCTCCGCTATTGCGTTGAGCCTCTGCCTCGACAGCCTCAGTGACCTGTCAACAAGAGTAGCGATCCTTGCTTCGATATTTTTCAGACGAAGCCGCAGTTCGTCGCTGTCGGGAACTACGAGCTCGGCGGCATTTGACGGTGTAGCCGCGCGCAGGTCCGCAACAAAGTCCGAAATAGTAAAGTCCGGCTCATGACCTACAGCCGACACCACCGGAATCCTTGAACGGTAGATGGCCATTGCCACCCTCTCGTCATTGAATGCCCACAGGTCCTCTATCGACCCTCCGCCGCGGCCGGTTATTATGACGTCACCCAAATCGTAGCGGTTGGCATAGTCGAGTGCCTCCGCGATCTCTCCCGGTGCTTCCTCACCCTGGACACGGACGGGAAGCAGGTTGACTTCGCAGACGGGATATCTCTTTTTGAGGATACGGATCATGTCCCTCACTGCGGCACCGGCGGACGAAGTGATAAGGCAAACACGCTGCGGATATCGCGGAAGCGGCTTTTTCCGATCCTGCCTGAAATAGCCCAGTTCCTCAAGTTTTCTTTTCAATTGTTCGAATGCTATGTATAGGGCGCCGATCCCGTCGGCGATCATTTCCGTAGCATAGATCTGATATTGCCCGTCCCTGGGATACACCGTAATGCGGCCGCGGACGATCACCTTCATCCCGTTTTCGGGACGGAATGCAAGGCTCCTGGCGTCATTTTTGAACATTACAGCCTTCAGCACTCCGCCTTCGTCTTTAAGCGTGAAGTAATGGTGGCCGGACGGATAGCACTTGTAGTTCGAGATTTCACCTTTGACATATATATCAAAAAGGACTCTGTCTGAGTCTAGCATCTGCTTGATATACATATTTATATCGCTGACAGTGTACACTCTACTTTGCTGCAACAACATCCACTCCTTTTCGGAATACCCGTGCAGCCAGCAGGGCGATTCCGGCAGCATTGTCCGAAGCATATGCCGGCTGTGCGAATATGGCACCGTACCGTTTTTCCAGTTCACTGCGAATTATCGAGTTTGACATCACGCCTCCGGCACACAGGACGGGAGTGCCGGGATGCATCGACAACGCCTTTTCAATGGCTGAGCATAGGACTTCTGTTATAGATTTTAGCACAAAAAACGCGATATTTGAAGCGGA
>JAAYMG010000303.1 GCA_012521525.1 Clostridiales bacterium
CGACCATGATTTGTCAAAATTGTGGCAGTGAGATAATGGATGACGCTAAGTTCTGCAGTTACTGCGGTAAGCCGGTTTCGGATGATGGGGATACACCCGATTTATTGGATCAACTCCGGTATGATGACCTGACGGAGTCCGAAGATTCATTTGAACGTGAAATCGAAGAAGAATTCCAGTCAGAACTCAAGGCTGAGTTGCATCAGGAGTTTGACAGCAATGGATATCTCATAGAAAACAAGGATCTTTCCGACGAAGATCCGGATTTCACCGAAGATCCTGACATAAATGATGACGACAGCGATCTTAAAAAGGCATACAGGATCGTAGATTTTGATATGGAATCGGGTATGCTTACGGTAAAAGACCGGGACGGAAACGAGCTCTTCAGTGCAGAATGCGAGATGCCGGGAAAAGAAAAGCGCTACTTCGGTTTCGGCGTCGTAAAAACATTTTACTACATACCCGATTTCATTATATATAAACATGGCTGCTGGAAAATCTTCGATCTGCAGCAAAAGAAGCATTTTGCTGTCAGAGCCGTTCAGGACGACGAGGAAAGCAGGATCATATCCGAGTTCGATTCCGTTGAGATCTCGGATAGAGCTGTAATCTACAGTTCTGAAGGCAAGGTCGGCTTATTGTCCGCCGTGTCGATCAAACCGGGCACATCAGAAGAAGATGACATGGATACATCTCAGGACGCGGCATACTCTGCCGAACAGGAGGCGAAGGAAAAATATGTACTGGTTGCCGCGGCAGACTGTGTTTATGACAGCATAGAAAGAATAAAGCGCAGCACATTTGCAGGATACAGCTTCGGCCCCAAATATTTCAAAGCGATCTCAAATCAAAACATCTATATTATCAATGAGAAGTTTGGACTCATAACGGATGTAACATGCGAAGAGGACGAAAACGGAGACGGATCGGCTCCTTTCGTCTACATTGCAGTCGATGCTAATGACGATCTTCATGTGGCTTCGGACGGGGAATACAAAATATATGGATATTCGGACATTTCCGAATGCTATGGCGATGAGATAAGTTATTGCAGCGCAATGCCACCCTCTGCGAGTTACAGTATAAAAGAATGTACTGATGAAAACAGCGGGTCTTTCATCGTATACGATATCGATCATGTCCAAAACAAAAAGATGTATGGAGTCATAAAAAATGCAAAATTCATACTTGCTATCGACAAGGATTGGATCGAGGCTGTAAGCTACAATGCCCTGATGCAGCTGTTCATCGTTCGCATCAACGGGACCTATGGAGTCTACTCGGAGTTTGGCGAAACAGTGATCCCCCCGCGCTTTACCTCAATAACCCCCGCCGAATCCGAAAATCCGGGTGATGATTCTGATGATGTCGATGCTCTGAAATCAGAGTTTGATTTCAGTTATTGGAACCCTGCCGAAGAACAGGATCGTAAATTCGTTGCCTGTGATATTGCGAAAAAATATTTGGTCACCGTCAAAATGAGATACGAACGGGATGTGTATCCGTGGGAAACGGAATATGAAGAGATCATGGATACTAAGGGCAGACCTGCTTCGGGGCTTCAGGGCGTTTGCGCAGATGAAGGCGCTGAATACTTCTTCAGTCACTCTGACTTTGAATATAAATCGAACAACGCCCGCTTTGACAGAGATAATTTGACGATCTGTAAGGATGAAAATGATGAGCTCTCATTTGCCGAAAGCGACGATATCATATTTGATTTCGGTGATAAAGAAGTTCAGTACCTGGACATGGATCTGACATCGGGTGTGGAAACATCGGAGCAGGATATCGTTGTGGGCGGACATATCGCAATTTTCAAAGATGATGATCAGTGGAAAATATATGATACGACCGCTGAGGAGTTCCTATATTCCGAAAGGAACTTTATAGGGTTTAAGCAATACGGAAAGGTATTGATATATGCAGAGGAATATGAACCCGGTAAGGTGTTGTTCGGTGTAGCATACTATAATTCTGAAACAGAAGACATCCGTTTGATAACCGATCCGATCTATAAGTTCCTGGAGGCAAAAGCACTGGATCGTTCTTCACACATCGTGCTGCGCGGCAGATCATCCGCTTCCAGGAATCACTTCATCGGCACAAAAGGATTATATGCATCCGACTCTTACAGTCTGGGCTGGCACTATATCGGCCAAATATTCTATATAGATCTGTTTGGCACTTCGCTACATGTAGCATATAAAGACAACTATGAGGGCGGTCATTATTATATCGAACTGTACAAACATGACAAGCCGGTCAAACTAATAAGCAGCAACAAACTGATCCATTACTACGAGGATAAAGCAGAAAGCAGTAAGTATATCTTCTGGTGTGTTGACGAGAATGACAACCTGAAAAGGATATGTCTCGGAAAAGCCGAAGAATACGGAAAATGTATTTACAAGACCGGCGAAACCGGTAAGGCATCAAAAAATGAAGGTAAAATAATAATCCGTCGGGACGGGTATATGGGTATGGTCAATCTATACGGTGAAATACTCATACCATTCAGGTTTTCGGCCATTTCCCCCGCGGAGCTCCATCCGGAAACCGACTTCATACTAGACGATTTCGGAAGAAAGGGTTTTGCGGTCGTTGATGGCGAGGCCCGTTATGTCATCCCATGTGAATATGAAAGCATAGAGCTGCTCAAAGGCGGCAAAATGCCTGTTATTTTCGAGGAAGAGTATATCGCAGCGCCTGTAAAGCCGGATGAAGAGTACATCAAGGTAGAGAAAATGGGACGATCCGCTTACTATACCAGGAGCGGCAAGCTGGCTGTCCATTTCAGTAAAATTTGACTGAGGAGCGCCGGACATGCCTAAAATACATGTATTGGACAACTATTTGAAAGAAACGCTGGAGTACCCGAGTGAAAATGATATCGAGCTTCACAGGATCACAGAGTACAAAAGATATGATGACGATGAAAGCTCAAGAGATCTCCTTGCCGTCGTAAAACTGGACAACGGTGTGACTTTGTACAAGTATGACAATGGTTTCGACGTTTTTACAGATGATAAGCGCATCGTTTATGCACCGGTCTACGACGTTGAAACCTGCGAAAAAGAAGGATATTCAATGTATGAAGCCGAGGATCTTCTGGGCTTTGTGAACAGGCATTACGATTATACGGAAACCTTCAGAGATTAGGCAGCGTACCGTTTTGCATCTTGGAACAGGAGCGGATCAAATGGCATGGGATAATGACGACAACAGCTTTTCATTGTACATATATAAAAATCCATGTCCTGAGTGCAGCGGGGACATGGTGATGATCTACGAACCATATAAAGATAAAAGCGGGACCCGGATATGCGGCCATGTTTGTGTAGATTGCGGTTTTGCGCGATATATAGACAGCCAGATGTTTTTCCCTTTGTACACGGGAAAATACAAAAGGGACGAATGGGTCGTTGACGAGGACGACCTGGAAGATTTTCACGAGGATGCACAGGCTGTTATCAGAAATATGAAGGCCGGGCGGTTTTTCAGGATGCCCCGTCAGCGAAAAGCACCACCTGCTTCACGTCCCAAAAACACGGCACCGGCAAAGCCGCAGTCCCGGCAACCGGCACAAGATCAGAGAACGACCAGGAATACACGGCAAGAGCAAGACAGACAGAGTCCGCAAAGCCGCCCATCCCAAGTTCGGCAGGATCAAACCGGTTCCGGCAACAAC
>JAAYMG010000304.1 GCA_012521525.1 Clostridiales bacterium
ACAACTGCGTAACGATAAGAAACTCTAATACTGCGAAAAAACTGGCCGAGCTGTGCAATAACTCAAAATGAGCTTAAGAGAATTAATGACCGGGTCAACCTTGGAGATTATCTAACCTTGGGGTCATATGATCTTAATAAGGAGCTGATTTATTATGATCAGAATGTTCTTGATGAAGGTTTTCCGAATTTAATAATAAATAAGACAGGCATATAAAATGCCAGTCAAATGTTGTATAATCACTATGCGGAAGTTATATAAAGAAAGCCCGGCAGGAGGAGTGTTAATGAACTATATAAATCCACCGGCGGAATCACCTCAACATGTTTCGCACAAAACATTTTTCAGTCAGGTATTGGATCATGAAGTAGGATATAATATCTATCTTCCTCCCGGGTATGCTGACTGCAGCGAAAATTATCCGGTCGTGTACCATATTCACGGCTGGCAGGGCAACGAATCTTCAGATATCTGGCCGCTGGAAAAGGTCTATAAAAACAGGCGGGCTATTACTGTATTTATGAACGCCATTTCTTCGGAAGACGGTTATTTCGATGCCTTACTGCAGATCGAATCGATCCTCATTGATGAACTGATCCCCCATATCGACGGACAGTACAGAACAGAAGCGACCCGCGAGAACAGGATGCTGTCGGGGTTTTCAATGGGCGGAAACATGGCATTTTATTATGCAGTCAAGTATCCCGATCTGTTTGGTGCAGTGACCCCTTACGCAGGAACGTATCATCATCTGTATAACAAAGGATACCGTACTGTAGGAGTGGCGCCGGAAAAAGCCGTCGAGTTATACGAAGAAATGCTGAGAGAGCAATGGTATTTGGAAGAAAACAATATTCTATGCCTGGTACGGCAAAATGCGGACAAGATTCGAGGCAAGCTGAAAATTGAAATTCATATCGGCACAGCTGACATACTTTTTTGCGACAATGAAATCATGCGCTTATACCTGGAGTCGCTGAATATCCCGCACGAGTACAGAAAGTTCGAGGGGATCGAACACGAATTGGGGAAAATTATATAGCATCAGTTCCTATAGAAAAATAGAATATAATTGGGGTTTTCATCAAGTTGGAAGGGTTTTCCGATGTGAAAACCCCATTTTTTTGTGCTTTTATATCGAACTGATTTATTGTAAACCAAATTCTGAAGCCCAGGGAGGTATTATGGAAAGGCACAGCACAGTGAAGTCAGAATGGAGAAACATCAAAAGACAGATAGCGAGGATACTCGTCGCCTCGGCCGTTATATCCTGTTTTGCGGGTTCGCTGCTTCAAAAAGCTGAGGCATACACCGGTTTACCCGTTTACTTCAGGGACGAGATCATAAAGGCAGATAAGCTGTATGGGCTGATCCCGGAGTCTATCGGACAGAAGAATTTCAGCGGATGCCTGACAAGGGGCGAGTTCTGTGACGTGGTAGGCCAAGCTTACGAATATCTCGTCGGGGACATCCCGATCAGTGGGGAGAGGGTCTTCAGTGATACGGATTCTGAGAATGTCAATAAAGCTTATCGGTTAGAGATCGTATCCGGGTATCCGGACGGTACTTTTCGGGAAAACAGGCTGATAACACGACAGGAAATGTTTACAATGATCCATAACCTTATGGCGCTGGTTGATAACGGGATCCGGATGACCAAAGAGGATGCCCGGGAGATATTATCCGAATACAGGGATTCGGGGCAAGTCCAGGACTGGGCGGTCATTCCGACTGCATCCATGATCCGGATGGGGATCGTCAAAGGGACTGATGCAAAAATGCTCGAACCACAGTCAAATACTACTTATGCACAGGCTATTGTACTTCTGAACAGAGCGATCAGCTATTATGATGAGGAAAACAGGGACTGGGTTTATACGGGCCCGCTGGATCCGGAGCCAAGCCAGGAGCCGCAGCCCCAGCCGACACCCGCTCCCTCACAATTGGTTTCGGGGGATCCGATGCTCAACCGTGTCGGATATAATGATCAGAAGTACATACTCGTTTTTGGATCCCTGTCCAATAGCAAGTACAAGAGTGCTGCAGAAGCCCAAAAGCACATGGTTACTGTAACGATCAACGTGTGGAAGCTCAATTCCAGCGGACAGAAAGTACCAGGGACACTGCAGGTTACCGTCAACAAAGCTATCGCAGACCGTGTCAAAGCGATCTTCCAGGAAATATATGACGGCCCTGAGAGATTTCCTATCAAAAGCATAGGGGGATACGCCTGGCGATCCGGGACATCGGAGCATTCGCTTGGACTTGCGATAGATATCAATCCGAACGAAAACTATATGATCCGCAATGACGGGACCGTGGTATCGGGATCCTTCTGGAAACCCGGGGAAAACCCTTATTCCATTCCGGCAGACGGTGATGTCGTAAGGATCTTCAGGAAATACGGATTTGCATGGGGCGGCAACGCCTGGCGATCGTCCAGGGACTACATGCACTTTTCTTACTTCGGCGAGTAGGTAAACGTCTTCGATCGTACTCTTTGCCGTGCAAGCCATCATCGTTTCACTTTGATAAAAGAACTCGGGAAGGCCGTATCGGATAATTTTGATGCCGTATCGGATGAGTTTGATGCTGTAGAATATTACGGGTGTTGATGATGGGACACTAAAAAGATAATGAGAAAAAGATAATGTGTAAGAATAATGTGAAACGCGGAAGAACATCATCTTCCGCGCTTTATTTTATATATGTATTGGAATATCTCTGTATCAATTATCTCTATCAAATATGCTTATTTCAGGTTTTCGACCATCCTTACGGCAATCAGGAACGCATGCTCGCGGGTCGCGTTGGCATATAGTGCAGCATCTTCTGCCGAAGTGGTATTCTTCGGGGCAAATTTGTTGCCGCCGGCACCCCTGATGATGTTATTGGCAGTCATGAAATATACGCTGTCCTTTGCCCGGGCTGAAATCAGGTTGTCATCGGCAAATACCGCCGGCTTTGTGTAAGTCAGTTTGAACTGACTGTCGGTATCGAGTGTCCATAAACTTACAATGCTCCTCATATGTTATAATGTTGATAAATATAAAAATATATGCTCATTATGCTTCTTTTTAGTGTAAAAAGTGATATTATAAAAGAAACCAAGAAAAAAATATAAACGCTAAACTAAAACTGAGCCATTTAGCCGGCTAGTGCTCACATAAAAGTGAGCCACTCCAATACTA
>JAAYMG010000305.1 GCA_012521525.1 Clostridiales bacterium
CACGGACGACATCGCCCTCGTATGCGTCAAGCAGACCGATGATCTCGTCGTAGGTGATGTTGGCTCGTGCACGGATGTATTCTACGTCTTCAAGGGTGTATTTTCGGTTCATATTCGATCCTCCGTTTCTATAGTGATGATGGGACAGATAAATTGTGAATGACCGGAATGCGGTATGCGTGATAAATGGAGAGCCATGATAATAGAGTGTTAATGGAGTGGAAGGGGATGAAGAGGACAGATCAGCAAAGGGGTATAATGGATGTGTACCGAGCTCCTGGCAATATAATAACCCGGCCATATGAAAGCGTAATTACGGCAAGATTAGAAAATGATTAAAATCCGGATTTTTTCGCTCAAAATCAATGAAAAAAGAGTAAAAAGAATCTCAGGAGCATTCACAGATTTCCTGCCGTCTCAATATAATGGAACATAAAGGTTGAAAGGCGGGAAATCCATGCGCGGCAAGTCTATTGGTGCGACATTGATTGCGCTTGGCGTGGGCATAGTGCTTACGCTCATTTGCCCACCCTGGCTTATGCTTTTGTTTATCGGGCTTGCGATGATAGCCGCGGGGGTATTGATATGCAGATAGGACGGCGCTGGATTTTCCGGAGATCATTCGGGCAACTGCGTGGGAAGGGATGAGTCTATGAAAGTGTTTATTCTTAAGGCCCCCAGGTTTCTCAGGGGAATTCTCAGAAAGCTGCTTGGCATTCAGACACATGAAAACTGAATTTTTCCGTCTGCGATTCCGGGGTCCCATATGGGATGCCGGTATTTTTTTGCCGCCTGCTTTGTATAATATTACCGGTCCATAACGTCAAAAGAGAACTGCAAAACTGCGGTTCTTTTCACATTTACAGGCATATCCATCTTTCCCGTGCATATTTATCATAGTGAACATGTCAGCGTTTTTTGGAGCGCGGGAGGAGTGTAGACAATGGAGTTGGAACTCAATAAGGAGAGTTACGTTTTTTACGATACCGGCCTGAACGTGACGGGCACCCGCGAGGAGATGTATGATGCGATAGTGCCGGATGCGCTGCCCGACATATTGAGGATCGTTGAAACCCACGGCGTGGCAATGATCGGTTCAAAGGAGATCCGCGACGGCCGGCTTACGGTTACGGGAGTCGTGCGCGCGAGTGTGATATACGTTCCCGAGACCGGGGAGGGACTTGAACACTTGGCGCTGACAATTCCGTTTTCCAACGTGTTCGACGTACAGGTCGAGCGGGGAGGGGTACTGCTCTGCAATGCCGACGTACAGTCGATCGACAGCCGGACCATCAACCCAAGGAAGATACTCGTCAGGGTTTCGGTCCGGGTCGGCGTCCGCTGCATGGAACAGAAGAGTTTCTCACTTTGCGCGGGTGTGAACTCGAAAGGCCGGGAAGACGTGCAGCTTCTTAAGCAAAGCCATATGGCAAAGCTGCCTTGCGCCGTAAAAACAAAATCCTTTACGGTAAACGACGAGCTGGAAATGCCTTCGTCCAAACCGGCGGCCTCCGAAATACTCAAGTGGAGCTGCAAGGCAACGGCCGGCGATTACAACATCATCGGAAGAAAAGTCGTGTTCAAGGGTACGCTTGCATTAAAACTACTTTGCAAGAGTCGCTCCGCGTCGGATGAGATCTTTGACACTGCCGTAGAGCTGCCGTTTTCCCAGATAGTCGAGGCGGATGGGCTTGAAGAAGGCGCGGAATGCACGATCGACCTGCAGCCGGAAGATATAAAGGTGGCGCTGATAGAGGAATCAGACGGAAGGCTGCTTTCAGTCAACGCATCATTGGAGGCGCAGGTCGCGGCATATGCCCCGAAGAGGCTGGAGACGATCGCAGACCTGTACAGCACTTCCATGAAGAGTTCGGTGGATGTACGACCCTACGCTTTTACAGAACTTGTCGATATTACTTCAAAGCGACAGACCATTCGCGACACTGTCGAAACCGACACCCCGGTGAGATATGTGCTTGATATGGAAGTACTGTTTGACGAAGCCTCGGTTTCCCGGGAGGGGAATATGGTCCGTGTGGACGTCAACGCCGATGTAAACGTTCTGTACGTTGCTGAAGACGGGGGGACCTTCCATGCGTGGCGCAGACTTCCCATATCGGTCAGGACGGAAGCGCCCGAAGGATGCGGCTGCAGGGTGAAGGTCACGTCGGCGTCGGAGGCTTTCAGTGCGGCAGCGGTAAGCGGGGCGGAAATCAGGTTCGACGCCTGCTTTGAATTGGAGATCACACTGAGGAAGAGCGTATTTGCCGTTCACTCCGCAAAACTCGAACCGTACGGGGAGGACGCACCGGTAAGGCCTTCAGTTGTACTCAAGTACCCCAACAAGGGCGAAAGCCTTTGGTCGATGGCAAAAAGGTACAACGCGACCGTAGACGATATTCGCGCCGCAAACGGGCTCGATCGGGACGCTGTCCCCGACCCGGATGAGCTGCTGCTGATTCCGAAACGGAGATAAGGGGGAATAGGTCGTGAATAACCGCACAATTTATGAAGACATTGCGCAGCGGACGAACGGCGACATCTATATTGGCGTAGTGGGACCGGTGCGCACCGGGAAATCTACGTTCATCAAGCGATTTATGGAAACGATGGTGATCCCGCGGATCGACAACGTGTATATGCGCCAGCGGGCTCAGGATGAGCTCCCGCAGAGCGGGTCGGGGAGGACCATCATGACCGCGGAGCCGAAATTCGTGCCCGAAGAAGCAGTGGAGATGACCTTTACCGGCGGCGAAAACCTGAGGGTAAGGCTTATAGACTGCGTCGGATATATGGTCGACGGCGCGATCGGCCAGTTTGAGGGTGACCTTCCCCGGATGGTCAGGACTCCCTGGCTCGACCACGACATCCCGCTGATGGAGGCAGCAGAGATAGGCACGCGAAAAGTGATCGCGGAGCATTCGACCATCGGCATCGTCATCACGACTGACGGGTCCATCACCGATATACCCAGGGAAGACTATGTCGAACCCGAGGGACGGGTGATCCGGGAGCTTCAGGAGCTGGGGAAACCGTTCCTGGTACTTGTGAATTCCGCATATCCCGATTCGCCGCGGGCTCTCGCTGTAGCTGATGAGATCAGGGATAAGTACAATGTGACCTGCATGACCACAAACTGCCTGACAATAGAGGAAGAGGACGTCGAGAACATTATCAGAGGCGTCCTGCTGGAATTCCCGATCAGGGAGCTCGGGCTGTTCCTTCCGGCCTGGGTGGAAGCGCTTGACGAGTCGCACCCGATCAAGAAGGACCTCTACGAAGCCATGCTCAAGGGAGCAAAAGGCATGCGCAGGGTCCGCGACGTCGCCGGCGCCGTCGAGGCCATGAGGAACTGCGACATCATCAGAGGTGTGAGAGTGGGCGGCATAGACATGGGGGCCGGCATCGCAGTGGCTTCGGTGGAACTGCCCAGGGAACTCTTCTACAGGACGCTCGGTGAACAGTCCGGCTTTACGGTAACTGATGACGGCGACCTGATGAGCCTGCTGTGCAGCCTGGCAAAGGTCAAGAAGGAGTACGACAAGATCGAAAAGGCACTGGAGGAGGTCAGGAGGGACGGTTACGGCATCGTCATGCCGACGGCCGAAGAGCTCAGGCTCGAAGAGCCGGAGATCGTCAGGCAGGGAGGCCGCTACGGCGTGAGACTCAGGGCGAGCGCACCTTCGATCCACCTGCTGAGGGCGGACATAACCACCGAAGTGTCGCCGATCGTCGGCAGCGAAAAGCAGTCCGAGGACCTGATAAGGTACCTGCTCAGCGAGTTTGAGGAAAGCCCGGGCAAGATCTGGCAGTCCAATATATTCGGCAAGTCGCTCAACGACCTTGTAAGCGAAGGCCTGCACAGCAAACTGAAGAGGATGCCGGACGACGCACGCCTGAAGCTGAGGGAGACCCTGCAGCGTATCATAAACGACGGAAGCGGAGGCCTGATCTGCATCATCCTGTAATACATAATTTCATAGAGCATTATTTAAATAACGAGGCTGAATCACCGTCAACCGGTTAGATGGCCTCTCTTTTATTGTTTAAAAACGATGAATCGTTCACAAATACGACTGTAATGATTTGGTAGTTTATTATAATAAGTTGTCAGATATGAACACGGTCGAATCGATTATTTTGATACAGTTCCTTAGATATTCTGTCATTGTTTGAAAAGGTGTGTGGTGGTAAGCTGAAATTATACAATGTATACAATGCCCGTTTCATAATATACCGTGCACTTGTATTGAATAACAACGCTACAAAGGAGATCTGCATATGGAGAACCGAATAGCTAAGATAAAAGCCAATGTGGAAGCCCTGATGGACGCGGGGGTCAGGAAAACGACCTTTTACCCGCTGATCGCGGAGTCTTTGGCCC
>JAAYMG010000306.1 GCA_012521525.1 Clostridiales bacterium
AAAATAAGTTCCATCCATGTCAATGCATGGTTCGGAAAATACGACAAACTGGGCATGTCGCTGAAGCTGCTCAAAGAAGTGTTCGGTGAACCTGAGCCCGAAACATGTGCGATGTTTTTTGGTGATTCTCCAAACGATGAGCCGATGTTTGCTCACTTTCCCCATACATGCGCAGTTGCTAATATCGTTCCATTCATGGACGAGATAAAGCATAAGCCGGCATATATAACGGCAAAGGAAGCGGGAGCCGGTTTTAATGAAGCCGTGGAGCTCATATTGTCAAAAAGGGGATGAATGATATCAGCAGCAGCTGCTGTCCTGATGCTATAAAGCTGTTTAGCTTCCATAAAGCTGTCATTATGCCATAAGATAGAGCTCTTTTGTTCAGCGATAGATCAACGATAAGCTTTGTGCCCCGGGATCTGCAAAAATACTAGGACAGGTATCGAGAAGCGATCCATAACGGAGATAGCCAATAACAGGTAAACAGGCCCTTAACATGAAGAAGGGTAAGCAGTATAATGTAGTTATTACAAGTTCATATAAAATGTATCAAGAAGGAGGTTTAATAGTATGAGTATGTGGAACAAGTTGAGGACCGATGCGTATGAGGGGATGATAGCCGAGACTATCACTGTGTCGGGCTATAATAACGACCTCATACACGCCTATTATGCAAGACCCCTTGGAGAAGGCCCGTTTCCCGGGGTCGTACTGATCCCGCACATGCCGGGATGGGACGAGTTCTATCGCGAAACCACTCGGCGCTTTGCGCAGCATGGGTACCTCGCCATATGTCCCGATATCTACTGCAGGGTCGGCCACGGGACTCCGGACGAGATCGCGGCAAAAGCCCGCGCCGAAGGCGGAGTACCTGACGACTGTGTGATGGGCGACAGCAAAGGGGCAATGAAACTGCTCAAATCAATGCCTAACTGCAACGGCAAAGTCGGTATCATCGGTACATGCTCCGGAGGCCGTCACGCATTTCTGGCGGCATGTACGGTAGAAGGCTTTGACGCTGCGGTAGACTGCTGGGGAGGCGGCGTGGTTGTATCAAAGGATCAGTTGACCGAGGCACGGCCGGTCGCTCCCATTGACTACACTGCGCAGTTGAGCTGTCCCCTCCTGGGGATCTTCGGAAACGACGACCGTTTCCCCACTCCGGAGCAGGTTGACATCCTGGAGGAGGAACTCAAAAAGCACGGCAAAGACTATAAGTTCTTCAGATACGACGATGCGGGACATGGGTTCTGGTACTACCATACCGAAATGTACCGTCCGAAGCAGGCAATGGATGCCTGGGAGAAGGTATTTGAGTTCTTCGAGGAGCACTTGAGGAAATAAGCAGCTTTTCAGATGACCGAGTGACAAAGGGCCCTCATTTTGCGGGATTCGGACAGGCTTAGGATCGTCCGTTATGATCCCTTGTCCGGATCGGGGGCCGGAAAGCGTTGCAAGATAACTGAGCAATTCTGTACAAAGACTCATTGGATCCTGAGAACTGTTTTTGAGCGGGTCCGGCCGGAAGTTTGGGCACCGGACATAGGATGATGAGGATTCGAAGGGACGAGAGGACATTATGAACTTTACAGACGAAAATCCCGGAAATGTGACAAAGACTTTGGGGCCCTTTGTCGTTATGGCAAAGCCGGTCGGACCGCTCTGCAACCTGAGATGCGAATATTGCTATTACCTGGAGACCGAGCAGTATTATCAGGCGCCACACAGTTTCCGGATGTCCGAAGCGGTGCTGGAGGAATATATAAAGCAGTACATAAGATCGAATCCCGGCCCGAACATCCAGTTCACCTGGCACGGCGGTGAACCGACTTTGGCCGGCCTTGACTTTTTCAGGCTCGCCGTGGAACTTCAGCGGAAGTACCTTCCGGAAGGGTGGAACTGCTGGAACAACCTTCAGACGAACGGGGTCTTGCTAGACGACGAATGGTGCGCTTTTTTGGCGGAGAACAAGTTTGATGTCGGGCTGAGTATCGACGGCACCCAGTGGCTCCACGATGAGTACCGCAAGGACCATAGGGGTAACGGGACATACGACCGTGCGCTGGAAGCCGTTCGACGGCTGAAGGCCCATGGTATCCGGCCTGATTTGCTGTGCACGGTGACATCGTCGATAGCAAAAGAGCCTTTGGCTGTATACAGTGCGCTTAAGAATCTGGACACCGGCTGGATCCAGTTCATACCGATAGTCAGGCGTTCAAAAGACGGCCTTGTAACTCCCGACTCGGTTTCAGGCGAAAATTACGGACGCTTTCTGTGTACCATTTTTGACAAATGGATACTTAACGATTTTGGCAGGGTGGGCGTTCAGATTTTTGCGGAAACGCTGCTCATATTGATGGGAGGTTCCGCCAGTGTATGCTGGATGGCGCCGACATGCGGCAGGGTCCTTATCGTGGAGCATGACGGAAGTGTCTACTCCTGCGACCATTTTGTAACGCCTGAACACAGGATAGGCTATGTAAGTTCGGACGATCTGGGTGCTTTGGTAGACCTGCCTGCACAGTACAGGTTCGGACAGGATAAAAGGGACCGACTTCCGGCACAGTGCAGGTCTTGCACCTGCCTGAGGTTTTGCAACGGTGCCTGCCCCAAGGACCGGTTCATTACGACCGGAGACGGTGAAGAGGGACTGAATTTCCTCTGTGAGGGTTACAGGATGTTTTTCACCCACGCGGAGCCGGTGCTGACTGAAGTGGCAAGCCTTGTAAAGCAAGGGGTAAACCCTCAGAATATAATGACGAAGCTTCGCGCTAACAACAGGTCGCAATGGGCAGGAGTCGGACGCAACGACCCTTGCCCCTGCGGAAGCGGCAAAAAGTTCAAAAAATGCTGCGGGCGCTAAAGCCAGGCCAAGCAAGCCACGGGGACGGTTCTCCTGGCCGGATATCTGGCCAAAGGTGGCCAAAGGGACGGTTCTCTTGGCTTTGCCAGGCGGTTCTCCTGTCAGAGAGACCAGAGTGACCATAGGGACGGTTCTTCTGGCTGGTTATTGATACGGGGACAGAGCCACGTGGACGGTTCTAATGATAGAATCTTTTAGAAGCGACGGGAGGGCAGATCCCCTATATTGGCTGGCAGCTAGTTTGGACAAGGTACCTGTCTACTGCACATAAAAAACGCTCTACTTGTTGAATAGTGATATGCCCACTGATGATAACAGTGATTTCATATTTCACTGAATCTCATTAAGAGCGCATATCACAACAAGTAAAGCGTTTTATTGTGGATGTTTATAGTTGCATAGCATCAAGCAGGCCAGCCAAAAGAACCGTCCCCTTGGTCGGAGTCAGCCAGAAGAACCGTCCCCTTGGTCGACTTTGGCCGCTTTGGCGCCCGTGGCCTTCTTTATTCAGCCAGGAGAACCGTCCCCGTGGCTTTTTTTCTGAGCTCCTGCTCGATCATCATGTCTTTTACTTTCATGAGGCGGGTGAGGTTCCCGCGCTCGTTTTCGTCAAGCTTCATTGAAATGAACTTTATCGTTTCCTCAAGCTGAGGAATCACGACATGCTCGAGCGCGCCGACCCGCCTGCGGGTCTTTTCTATTTCAGCCGCAAGGAGCTGCACTGTTTTTTCTATCTGTGCGAGCATCAGCATATCCCTGAACACATGCGACAGCTCTTCAAGGGCATCGTCGAGCCTGGTCGAAGTCTGCGCGAAACCGTAAGGATAGATATCCCCGGGATTTTCGGACTTCATTTGGATGTCGTATATGGGAGTGTTGACGCTCATTATGTTGCGGAACTTTATATCCAGCGACACAGACTGTTTCGGATAAAGAAGGGACTGTTCAAGCATCTCCGGAGACATGATCGCCGACGCAAAGGTAAAGCTCTCATGGGCCTTTATCAGCGACTCCTCGACCAGCTTCCTCAATCTCATGTTTTCACGGATTATATCGAGGAAGTGCTTCATCAATTCGTCCCGTTTATCCTTAAGGAGCTTGTGCCCGCGCCTGGCCGTGCTGAGCCTGGCCTTCAGCCGCGTAAGCTCCATGCGTGTCGGATTGACATTTAACCTCGCCAAGCCGATGCCCTCCTTTAAGATTCCTGCTTAGCCTCCGGAAGATATTTGTCGATATACTTCGGATCTATGCGCTTGAGCTCGCTCCTGGGAAGTATGGTGAGAAGCTCCCAGCCGAGGTCGAGAGTCTGCTCTATGCTCCTGTTCTCGTCATAACCCTGGTTGACATAGCGCTTTTCGAATTCGTCCGCGAACTGCGCATACAGCAGGTCGACTTCCGAGAGTGCGGCTTCACCGAGGATCGTCATGAGCTCCTTAGCTTCCTTGCCGCGGGCATACGACGCGAACAACTGGTTCATCGTGTTCGCATGGTCTTCCCTGGTTTTGCCTACGCCTATGCCCTTGTCTTTCAGACGGGACAGTGAAGGCAGGACGTCGATCGGAGGCTGGATGTTCTTGCGGTAAAGCTCGCGTGACAGGATTATCTGGCCTTCCGTTATATAACCGGTCAGGTCGGGGATCGGATGGGTCTTGTCGTCCTCGGGCATCGTCAGGATCGGGATCATGGTGATCGAGCCCTTTGAATCCAGGCGTCTGCCCGCGCGCTCATATATCGTCGCAAGGTCGGTATACAGATAACCGGGGTAACCGCGCCTGCCAGGGACTTCCTTGCGGGCGGCGGATACTTCACGGAGTGCTTCGGCGTAGTTGGTGATGTCGGTAAGGATAACGAGGACATGCATGTCTTTCTCGAACGCAAGGTACTCCGCGGCAGTGAGCGCCACGCGTGGAGTGGATATACGTTCGATGGCAGGATCGTTCGCCAGGTTCATGAACAAAACGGTCCTGTCGATAGCGCCTGTCCTTCGGAAGTCGGATATGAAAAAGTCCGCCTCTTCAAAAGTGATCCCTATCGCCGCGAACACGACGGCAAAAGCACTGTCCGATCCAAGGACCTTTGCCTGACGCGCGATCTGTGCTGCCAGACTTGCGTGCGGCAATCCGGAACCGGAGAATATCGGCAGCTTCTGGCCGCGGACGAGGGTGTTCAGCCCGTCGATCGAGGATATTCCGGTCTGGATGAACTCTGACGGGTATTGACGCGCGGCCGGATTCATGGGAAGGCCGTTCACGTCAAGCTTCTTGTCCGGCAATATATCGGGGCCGTTGTCGATCGGATTCCCAAGTCCGTCAAATACTCTGCCCAGCATGTCGAGCGAGACGCCGAGCATCTGGCTGTGACCGAGGAACCTGACCTTTGATTCCGCAAGGTTGATTCCGGCGGAGCTCTCGAAAAGCTGAACAAGGACGTTGGAGCCGTCGACTTCAAGTACCTTGCAGCGCCTGAGTTCTCCGTTGGACAGCTGGATCTCGCCCAGCTCGCCGTATGTCACGCCTTCGACTCCGCTGACCAGCATCAGAGGACCTGCGACTTCTTGAATGGTTTTATATTCTCTAATCATATTTCCTCACTTTCCCGAAAAGAGATTCACGGCCAAACACGCTTCCGGGCTTCAAACCTGTCCTGCCGCGTTGAGGATGCCTGCTATCTGCTCGTTGATATCCTTCTCGATTGAAGCGTAGACCTCAACATACTCGTCGACAGATACGTCCTTAGCCCTGCCTATGCGTTCACGTGCAGGTATCGCGAAGACTGAGTTCATGTCCGCACCCTTGGACAAGGCGGCACGGGCGACCCGGTCGTAGAGCAGGATAAGGGACAAAAGCCTGAATTGCTTGTCATGTGTGGTGTATGAATCTGTTTCGCTGAACGAATTCTGCTGCAGGAAGTCTTCGCGGATCATTCGGGCGGTTTCCATCGTCAGACGGTCTGCAGGTGAGAGCGCATCAAGACCGACAAGCTTGACGATTTCGTTAAGCTCGTTTTCCGTCTGCAGGATCTGCAGGGCCTTATTGCGGTTTTCCATAAATGCCCTGCCGATATTTGTGTTGAACCACGCGCTGAGACGGTCTACATAAAGCGAGTAGCTGCTGAGCCAGTTGATGGCGGGGAAGTGGCGCGCATATGCAAGCGAGGAGTCGAGGCTCCAGAAAACCTTGACTATGCGCATCGTTGACTGAGAAACGGGT
>JAAYMG010000031.1 GCA_012521525.1 Clostridiales bacterium
GACTTCCCGGTTTCTATATTCGATTTCCCGCAGTTTGGAAACGGATTTTCTAAGCTCATCCCGATCTTTTTTCAATGCCCTGTCAATGAGCGATATGAGTTCGTGTTCATTCAGATCTTCTATGGAGATGCAAAGGTCCTGTTCCATGTAATTGAGGAATGATCGCACCTTTGTGTCGTATGATACACCGACCAGGGGGACACCCTGGCCTGCCGCAAAGATCAGGCCATGCAGCCTCATCGATACGACTGCATCCATTCTTGAAAGTATCCCTAGCAGCGTACTTGTCTTTTCGGGCGTACTGATGATGAACGGCTTTGCCAGTTTCAATCCATTACATGCCATCATGCAGGCGGCCTCGTCCTTCCCGCGTTCCAAAGGCACGAAGATCGGGACAAGCCCGTGCTTTTCAAATGCATAATCGGCCGCCCTGCCGAATATTTCGGCTTTCTGGGAATAAGAAGGCCAGTTGCGCAGAATGAACGCGATATACCTGCAGCCCGGGGAAAGCCCGTTCGATATCATGGCACTGTCCGTTTCGCTGTCGGATGACGGGGAGAGGATCAGCGCGGGATCGGCTGATAGGACTATTTCAGGCCTGGAAACGCCGAGGCGCTTCAGTTCTTCCCTGGAATCAGGTTCCCGAAGGGTGATCGAATCCACGCAGCGGTCGAGCACGCGCGCCGTGCGGCGCCGGTTGGACGGCCGTGAGACCGGCCCTATGCCGCAGCCGTACATCATGACTTTGCACCCAAGGAGTTTTCCCAGCCATATCGTATAAAGATAGAAAAGCAGTGACCTGGTGGACGTGATATCCTGGATAAGGTTGCCGCCACCGTTGATATATAGCCTGCTCCTGCGGAATGCGCGGATATGTGCAAAAGGATTGAATGTGTACAGAGTGTCTACCCTGTATTTCAAGCGGGTTTTCTTCGGAGTCCGGGAAAGGACGCGGATCCTTAGGTCCGGGTCGATGTCGGTCATTTCGGATACGATCGCCTCGAGTATCGCGTCATCACCGGCGTTGTTCTTCCCATACGAACCGCAGATTGTAACTCCGTGCCGTTTGAGATCCCGGGCCCTGCGCCTAAGAAGCACATTATAAATTTCGACCTGCCTGGAGATCGTCGCTTCGATCGAGAAGTTTTCGGCAGCCTTCCTGTATATCCTTTCGCCGAATACGGCGCGCAGTTCGGCGTCGCTTCCCAGCCTGACGAGCAGCTTTGCCAGCGTATCGGCGTCGCCCGGGTCGAAAAGGTATCCGTTTACGCCGTGGTCTATCAGCAGGGGTATGCCGCCGACTTTGGTGCTTATGGTGGCGAGCCTGCAGCGTGCCCCCTCCGTAACGGCATATGGGAAAGTCTCGAAAAGCGAGGTCAGGAGATTGATATCGATCGAGCGGTAAAATGCCTCGATATCGTCTATCCAGCCTGCAAAGCATACCCGGTCGGATATTCCCAGGGCCTCAGCCAAAGAGGTCAGTTCGCCTTTTTGGGCACCGTCGCCCGCTATAACGAGTTTCATATGCCGCGGCGTTTGAACGAATGCCCTCAGGAGCGTTTGGATATCCTTTACGGGGTCGAGACGGGCGGCGATCCCGCAGACGACGTCGCCGTCCGACACCTCAAGCCCGCATGTTTTCAAAAAAGCCCTGCGGTCGATGTCCCTGGGCGGGATATTGAAATCGAGCCCGTTATATATCGAAAAAAGCCCGTACGGAGAAAAGCCACGGGACAGCAGGAGTTCCGCCACGGGGTCAGAAACGCATATGCGGTTTTTGATTATCCTCAGGGCGATCCTGTTTATATTCCCATAGACAAGGTTCCCCAAAGGCCTTCCGAGGTAGTCCAGCCTGTAGTCGGAATGGACAGTGGTGACCACTGTGGCACGCCCGGAAATCTTCAGCCATGAGCCCATCATGTTGGCCTTCGCGCCGTGACAGTGGACAATATCAAAGCCGCCCCTTTCATACAGAAGGCGCAGCGTGAAGAAGTCTTTTATTATATTGCCGGAAGAAACGACTTCGGTGGGGATCCCGAGGGATCTTGCCTCTTCGGCAAAAGGGCCCTCGCGGAGCGAAACCAGCAGGATCTCGCACCCGGCCTGCTTTTGCAGCCCTGTCAAAAGTGACAGGACGTGTGTCTTTGCGCCACCTACGTCGCCCCCTCCAATGAGGTGCAGAACTTTCATAGCCGACCATCCAATGTCAAAAATAACGGAAAATGGCTTGTAGACAGGTTTGATTTATTATACAATATAGCGGTAACCGGGTCAAGCGCAGGACAGGAAGGAGGATAAGACATATCCATGAAACTCGTAAATGAAAAGGGAAAGCTTTTCGGACTCATAAACCTGGTGGACTTACTCGTGCTGCTGTTTATATTGCTGGTGGCGGGAGGGATTGTCTGGAAGATATTCGGCAACCA
>JAAYMG010000307.1 GCA_012521525.1 Clostridiales bacterium
AGTGATAGCCGTGTCCGGCGACGTCGGCCAGGGAACTGAGCTGGACGGGCTGGAAGAGAAAGCTGTAAAGACAGGAGCTTCCAGGCTCTATATCGAAGATCTCAAAAAGGAATTCGTGTATGAATATATCTTCCCCACCCTGAAAGCCGGAGCGAAATATGAAGGGACATATTTATTAGGCACTTCATTTGCACGGCCCATAATCGCAAAGCGTATAGTCGAGATCGCTCTGAAGGAAGGTGCCGATGCAATTGCCCACGGATGCACGGGCAAAGGCAACGATCAGGTCAGGTTTGAGCTTGCCATAAAGGCATTCGCTCCAAACATGAAGATCATCGCCCCGTGGCGTGAGTGGGACATAAAGAGCAGGGACGATGAGATCGATTATGCCGAAGCGCACGATGTACCGCTGAAGATAAGCAGGGAAACCAATTACTCTAAGGACAAAAACCTGTGGCACCTGAGCCACGAGGGACTCGATCTCGAGTCGCCTGCAAATGAGCCCGATTACGACAAAATACTGGAGATGGGAGTATCCCCCGAAAAGGCTCCGGACAAGGCGACATATGTGACGATCGGATTCGAAAAAGGTATCCCCGTTTCGTTGAACGGCGAAGAAATGGACGGCGTGACCCTCATTGAATCCCTGAACAGGATAGGAGGCGAAAACGGGATCGGCATTATCGATATAGTCGAAAACAGGCTCGTCGGGATGAAAAGCCGCGGGGTTTATGAGACACCCGGGGGAACGATCCTTTATAAAGCCCATGAGATCCTGGAAAGCATAACACTTGACAAGGAAACCAGCCATCTCAAGACTATACTTTCATTTAAGTTCGCCGATCTCGTCTATAACGGACAATGGTTTACCCCGTTGCGCGAAGCTCTTTCCGCCTTCGTAGACAGCACGCAGCAGTATGTGACCGGCGAAGTAAAACTGAAGCTTTATAAAGGCAATATCATACCGGCAGGAGTATGGTCCCCCTTCTCCCTCTATTCCGAAGAAATCGCCTCTTTCGGCGAAAGCAGCTACAACCAGAAAGACGCCGAGGGATTTATCAACCTCTACGGTCTTCCCATTCAAATTGCTTCCTTATTGCGGGGCACAGGTATAGTAGGTGACGATAAATGAAGTTATGGGGCGGAAGATTTTCCGCTGAACCCGACAAGTCAGCTAACGACTTTCAATCATCGATCCGCTTCGATTCGCGCATGTACCTTGAAGATATCGAAGGGTCGGCAGCTCACGCCGAAATGCTTGCAAAGAAGGGTATCATTTCGGCCGAAGATGCTGCCAGGATAGCTGCAGGCCTGAAGGATATCCTTGCGGACATAGAGGCCGGAAAGATAGCTTTCTCCGCCGACAACGAAGATATCCACATGAATATTGAGACACTTCTTACCGCCCGGATCGGCGACAGCGGCAAAAGGCTCCATACCGCAAGGAGCAGAAATGACCAGGTAGCCCTCGACCTGAGGCTGTATCTCAAAAAAGCAATATCAAGGATCCAGGGCAGGCTGCTTTCTCTTATCGAGGCCATACTGGACAAAGCTTCGGAACATCTTGACACAATAATGCCCGGTTATACCCATCTGCAGAGGGCCCAGCCCACTACCTTCGCTCATCATATCATGGCCTATGCCGAAATGTTCAAGAGGGACCATGAAAGGCTGGAAGACTGCCTTTCGCGGACGGATTCATCTCCGCTTGGCAGCTGCGCAATGGCAACGACAACTTATTCTATAGATCGGGAAATGACGGCTGCGGCACTCGGCTTTTCCTCCATAACGCAGAACAGCATTGACGGCGTGTCGGACAGAGACTTCGTTATCGAATTTGCTTCTTGCCTGTCCATCATAATGATGCACCTCAGCCGCTTCTGCGAGGAAATCATCCTTTGGGCCAGCCACGAGTTTGGGTTTGTTGCTTTGGACGATTCATGGTCGACCGGTTCGTCGATAATGCCGCAAAAGAAAAACCCCGACATCGCTGAGCTTATTCGAGGCAAAACGGGGCGAGTGTACGGCAATCTTATGTCGATCCTCACAGTTATGAAGGCACTGCCCCTGGCTTATAACAAGGATATGCAGGAAGACAAGGAGTGCATTTTTGACTCATATGATACGGTCGAACAGTGTCTAAGTGTCTTTGTACCCATGTTTTCCACGATGAAGATCAATAAGGACCGTATGCTTTCGGCGGCTTCCGGAGGCTTCCTTAACGCCACTGATTGTGCGGACTATCTTGCAAAAAAGGGAGTTCCTTTCCGCGACGCATATACGATAACGGGCAAAATTGTAAGGCATTGCCTGGAAAACGGTCTGAAGATCGAAGACCTTGCAGTCGATCAGTTGAAAGCCTTTTCGGACCGGTTTGATGACGATGTATACGAATACCTTGATTTGCTGCATTGCGTAAAGGAAAGGAATGTGCCCGGAGGGCCCGCCCCTGATCGCGTAGCCTGCCATATTGAAATCCTTCGTCGCTTCGTGGAGGATTCAAAATCCGATCGGAAAAACCAGCAGGATCGATCCTGACCGTCGGGCACTCATTATGTCATATTTAGTCGTTAAAACCATTCATTGAAATGAGAGGATGCATCCCACCCTCTCATTTTTTATCTTTGATCCGGGTTTCGGAATGTCTTTACGGTGCAGACAACTGCCGCACGAGCGTCCTTTTTCAATTTGCAATTATCAGAAACATGTAGTATAATTATTTTCGCTGTCACAAGCCGTAAATTGTCCATATCGGCAAATTTCACCGCCTTTTAGCTTATATCGGCTGCCGGGATTCCATATGGACGGGGCTTGGATTTTTGATCTACAGACATAACAAATATACCCATGAAGCACAGAAGGGACAAATGGAGGTATTCCGGGATGAAACGACTTATTTCCCTGGCACTCATACCGATATTTTTGCTTTTGCTGTTGGCCGGATGCGGCAGCAATGTGTCCGCGGTCAGGATAAACCTCAACGATTATAATTTTTCTGTCCGCGATGACAGTACGCCCCAATTGGGTGAGCCTTCCCCCGAATCTACGGAAACACTGGCTCTGTACCTTGACGCTATTTCCAAGGCAATGGAAAACACCCCGGCTGATGCCTACACGTTTGACTTTTCATCGGCGGGTTTCGTCTCAAAGGAAGATGCTCGTAACTATTTGATCCCGGCTCTGCGGGATAAGTACGGTGAAAATAGGATCATAGAAAAGTCGGAACTTGAAGCCGTCGGGATTTGGGCGGTACCTTCCAATGGCGGATTCAAAACCGATGTAAAAGAGATCTGGATAGGCGCTTACAACAATGCGGACGGCAACACCGAGTTCGTAATAGACATTCGGCGCAACGACTTTGTATTGAAGACACTGAGATACGTCAATGTAAACGGTGCTCTGACCGAAAAGGAAGATAAGTTGTCACTCAATTACGACGGCAGGGAACCGGCAGACAATCCTCCCCTCACTGCCGAAGTTTCGGACACCTCGAAAACCCTGTATTTTGGAGGCAGATTGCACAAAACAGGAATTTTTGAGGTGCCGGTACTGGACAGCATAGAATTCCTTCTTAAAATTGAAGGTAAGCCTGTTGCAGGTTCCGGCCTTCCGGGCGGCTTCGCCGGCGGTTTTGAGGGCACAGTGACGATCGACGGTATGACTTTCCCCCTCACGCTTGACGGTGCGGGCTTTGAAATACCTGTCGGCATGGTTGCCGATCCCTCGATGTACTATATAGCGTTTTCCGAAGTAGGTATAAACAATCCCCAGGACCGGACGACATACAGGAATGTGTATTTTATAAAGACCGACCTGAGTCAGGCGGTTGGACTGTACTCCCTCAGCAAGTACGACACATTCTGCAACTGGTTTGAAACAGCCCGGGTCTCTTCGGACACTTTCACACAAAAAGTTGAGGAGAACAACAAAAAGCTCACTTCTTTATATACGGACATCATACTGAAGACTTATGGCGACAGAAAAGAGTACAACAATACACTTGCCGTTCTTTATAATATGTTCATCGGTGTCGACCGGAACTATTTGGTCAAAAACCTGAAGAACGGGATTTCAACTGTATCAAAGGACATCAGAAACTATGCTGATGCCATAAAGGACGAGAAGATCGCCAGAAAGGGCGAAAACGGTCTGTATTTCTTCCCGGACGGGCGGAGCATGGTCGTGCGGCTGTTCTCTTACGACGGCACTCGCGCCATAGCGGCGATCGACTTCTCATCAAAGCAGGACAGTGGATATGGCGCACTCTATGAAGCTGTTTATTCGAATGGCAGTTGGGTGTTGACGACACTGCTGGACAAACGGATCAAGTAAGACCCCACTTTCTTGATACACAACGTACCATAACCGATGACTAAGCGGGTAGGATCCAACTCATCAACTGAGTATCCCGCCCGTTTTCATAATGCTTACATTGTAATCTATTGCGGTTTTGAAAAAACCATAATTCAAGTGATATTACATATTGTATATTTCAAGATCATATAAACATATTGTTGATTTCTCATATTGTTAATTATCAACAACAGGCATCAAAAACCCATTCCATATCGTTACTTTCCTACACAGAAGTTGGCAAATATCCTGTCTATAATATCGGCGGGCGTGTTTTTTCCGAGGACTTCTCCGATGCCTGTCATCGCCTGTTCAACATCGTACATCACCATGTCAGGCGGGTAGCCGCTGCGAAGGTCGTTAACTGCTTCACCCAGCAGCAGTTCTGCCGTTTTGCATATGCCTTCCTGCCTTGCATTTGTGATCAGCGTCCCGTCCGGCCTGAGCTCTCCCATTGAATAGAGCTCGTTTACGGCTGTCTCGAGATCTTCGATCCCCTCCCCTGTTTTTGCCGATATGTTCAGCACGGCGGCGAATTTGTCCCGCCATTCCGAGAGTTCTTTGTCCAGTGACTCGTTGCGGGGTTTGTCGCTTTTGTTTATAAGCAGGATCGCTTTCTTTTCCACAGCGTACTTCATTATATCCCTGTCTTCATCACTCAGTGGCTGCGAACCGTCGATAACCGCCAGGACGAGCGATGCGTCCCTTGCCGCTTTTATCGCCCTTTCCACTCCGATCTCTTCGATCGAATCGTCAGTCCTCCTGATTCCTGCCGTATCACGAAGTTTCAGGGTCACTCCCCCGACCTTAGCATATGCCTCTATGATATCCCGCGTTGTCCCTGCAATAGGTGTGACGATTGCCCTTTCGTCACCTGCCAGCATGTTCAGCAGCGATGATTTTCCCACGTTGGGCCGTCCTATTATGGCACATTCTATTCCTTCCCTCAGAACCTTGCCCCGCTTATATCCTTCCGTCATCTTATTAAGTTCTTTTGCCGCATCCTCAAGGATATTTATCGCGTTCTCGATCCCGAAGCTTTCAATATCTTCATCGGGATAGTCCACGACAGCCTGAAAGTGCGCGAGGAGGTCGGTCAGCTTATCGTATATCTGTCCCAATTTACGGCTCAATGCTCCCCGGATCTGGGCTGCTGCGTTGACCGCCGCTTCCTCTGTGACCGCATCGATCAGGTCTCCTACTGCTTCAGCCTGACTTAAGTCGAGGCGCCCGTTCATGAATGCCCTTTTGGTAAATTCCCCGGGCCTGGCCGGGCGGGCACCGAAAAAATAAAGTGCTGACAGTGCTGAGTTGAGAACTGCAAGTGAACCGTGGCAGTGCAGCTCGACTATATCCTCGCCGGTATAACTTTCGGGGCCCTTAAACCATACGGCAAGGATACTGTCTATCGCAATGCCGTCGCGGTTGAATAGATTTCCGTATGTCATCATACGAGGGACCCAATCCCTGTTGCGGGCAGGCCTAAAGACCCGCTTCGCGATTTCGAGCGATTTGTCTCCCGACATCCTTATCACGGCAACTCCGCTCTTTGCAGGCGCGGTCGATAATGCGGCGATAGTGTCTGCCATTGCTTTTTAACCCTCCATGAACAGTTACCATCCTCGATTGACTGTGATCCAACCGAGGA
>JAAYMG010000308.1 GCA_012521525.1 Clostridiales bacterium
TGCTCTACCCCAACAATTGACGAAGAGCCAAACTTCTCTGCATCGGTGGATCTTCTGCAGAGAAGTTTTTTATCTTCACTTAATTTTGCTGGCAATATCAAGGCCTTTCAGAGGTCCGGGAGCGGCTTAGGAATACACATATTTATGTCCGGTCGCTTTTGCCGCTTACTGGCCGTAATACGCACCGGCGCCGTGCTTACGGTAAAAGTGTTTGTTCAGCAGGGCTTGCGGTATCGGGGTTAGGACACCGCCGTTCAGTTGCGATGTCATGTATGCCATATTTGCCACTTCTTCCAGGACGACGGCGTTTTCCGCGGCCTTAAGCGCCCCGCCTCCCCAGGTAAAGGGTCCGTGGTTGCGGACAAGGACAGCCGGAATTTCGGACGGATCGATGCCCCTGAAACGTTCGACGATCACGTTGCCGGTTTCCTTTTCATAGTCGCCCTCGATCTCCTGCTTCGTCATCTCCCGGGTGCATGGTATCTCGCCGGCAAATGAATCGGCATGTGTGGTACCGACCGGAGGTATATCGAGACCGGCCTGTGCCCAGGCTGTCGCGGCGCGGCTATGCGTATGGGCAACACCGCCTATTGCCGGGAAAGATCGGTACAATACGAGATGCGTCGGGGTATCGGATGAGGGTCTGAGGCTCCCCTCCAGCACATGCCCATCCAGGTCGACAGCCACCATGTTCTCGGGACTGAGCTCTTCATATGGGACACCGCTGGGCTTTATGATCACGATCCCCTTATCGCGGTCGATTCCGGACACATTGCCCCATGTGAACGTGATCAGCTTATATTCGAACAACAGCATGTTTGCGCGATATACCTGCTCTCTAAGGCCTGGAAGCAGCATTATCTGTTCCTCCATATGGCATCTGCCGCCAGAAGGCTTTCGCGGAATGTGTTGATATTCGTATCCGCACCTATATGCACGAACTCGATCCCGGCCATATTCGCAAATTCGCGCATGTGTTCCGCCGTCAGAGAGAAGCTCAATACCGTGTGGTGTGCTCCTCCTGCGTAGATCCATGCTTCGGAAGACGTCTTGAGATCCGGCAGGGGACGCCACATGACCTGTGCGACGGGAAGGTTTGGCATCCTGGCGATCGGCTCTACTACTTCAACATCCGCGCAGATCATCCTCAGGCGGTCGCCCATATCGATAAGCGATACGCAAATGGCGCTTCCAGTGCGGGATACGAACTTCATTCTTGCAGGCGGCATACGATTGCCGATACCCAGAGGTTCAACGGATATCTTAATTTCACCCGCGGCGATGGACGGGTCGATCTCAAGCATATGTGCTCCCAGTACAAGGCTGTCATCCGCAAGGTGATATGTGTAGTCCTCCATGAAAGAGCAGCCTCCTGCCATTCCGGCTTCCATCCTCTTCATGACCGCCAGCAGACAGGCCGTCTTCCAGTCTCCCTCTGCGGCAAAGCCGAATCCTTCTCCCATCAGGCGCTGGGCAGCCAGTCCCGGCAGCTGCTTGAGCCCGTGCAGATCTTCGAAGTTCGTGGAAAAGGCAATGGCGTCCCTGCCGCTTAAGAGCTTTTTCATCGCGGTCTCTATCCTTGCCTGATAGCGAACGGCATCCAGATCGTCGGTGTCAATGGTATATTTGCTCCTGTACTCATTGAAAAGCTGTTCAACTTCGTCTTCCGTCAACGCTTCGATGGTTGCGGCGAGCTCTCCGACAGGGAGGTAGTTTACCTGCCAGCCGAATTTGATCTGTGCTTCGACCTTGTCTCCCTCGGTTACGGCAACCTGACGCATATTGTCGGCAAAACGCTCGCACTTCAGATCCTGTGAAACTGCATAACCTATTGCGGCACGCATCCA
>JAAYMG010000309.1 GCA_012521525.1 Clostridiales bacterium
AAGGAGATGCTGATCGAAGGATTTCAGCGCCTTGCAGAAGAGATATTCACAGATAACATAGGAACGGCCTACACAATAGCAGACGTTGGTGTAAAGTTTACCTACCTTACTTGCTTTGTTCCTGCTGAGAAGCATACTGAGAATGAACTTCTGCTGTTGAGCAGGAAATTTATCGACCTCTCTGTGACGACGTTTTCTTTGAATCCTGTTTGCATCATAAGTGATGAAGTGAGATTATATAAGACTTACGAAATCGCTCCTGAGCTAAGCAAGCGCATAGCGAGACTGCGCTACCAGGCCGGAAGGATCTATTTGTTCCGGGAAACTGAAAATGATACTATCGATAACTATTATTACCTAGATCAGGAGCAAATACTCCGTAGTATCAGGCAGGCTTCAAAAACTGACTTCGTAGAACTGATAGCGAATGCGCTAAATAAAATAGTGCATATCCGCGACAGCAACCTGAATATGATCTTGAGATTGTACCAGGAGCTGATGCATATTTTCTACGGCTGCCTGCGGGATAACGGTATATCAACACAGGTCCTGCTCAACAATGAGATAATCGGCGAACTTGACACGCTGCCGGAGTGGTCTTTATCCGACTTTATGAAATTTGCGCAGTCGCTGTTTGATTTCGTTGTTTCTGTCCTGCATAGCAGGGATGACAGCGCTGACGTCATCATCAAGGCAAAAAAGTATATAGCTGAGCATTTCCGGGAAGATATTGACAGGGATGATGTTGCGTCTGTCATCCATATAACTCCGAATTACCTGTCAAAAAAATTCCGGGAAGAAACCGGCATGACTTTGCGTCAATATATAAATCAACTTCGCATTGAAGAAGCCAAGCGCCTGCTGTTGAGCACGAACATGTCCATTATTGAGATCTCCAGCGAAATAGGATATGACAATTCGTCCTATTTTTCTACGGTGTTTCGCAAAATGTGCGGAGTAAGCCCGGCCAGATGGCGTGAAACTGCAGAAAAAGGGGATTATGCCTGATGACTCCTATAGAACAGCTGAAAAAGGATATAGCAACCTTTCGACGGCTTGATAAAAGGCACAGATGGCTGTTTATATGGGATTACTACAGGATACCTATAATCTCGGTCCTGATCATTGCTGCGATAGGCGCAGCAGTTGCCTTTGGCGTAATGCGTGACGATAAGGATCTCTATATCGTAATGGTAAATGCCAACAGAGAAGTTGTAGTCGAGTCTGTTCCCACGCAATTGGAGAAGAATGGGATCGACCTGGCCGGTATGAAGATAGATGTTGAGACAAGCTATACACTCAAGTATGAAGACTTCACGCAAGCAGATGTCCAAACGGTAGAGGTCCTTGCAGTCAGGTTTGGGATAGGTGACCTTGATGTATTTGCGGCGGACGAGCCGGTTTTCAGATCATACGCGGAAAAGGATGCCTTCGTGGACCTGAGCCTGTTTATCCCCAAAGATGTTCTGGGTTCAAAAGAAGCAGACCTTTACCGCTACAGGAACTCCGACGGCCATGAAATAGTCGGAGGCATCTGGTTGCGCAAAGGCTCACCTTTGCATGAAGCCGGGTTATATAGTGGCGATGTATTGATCGGCGTGGCTGCCCTGGCTGAAAACCTTGATAACGCGCTGCTGTTTATCAGGAACTTTTTCGATTAGCAGATGGTTACAGTTTTACGTAAGAAGTCGCCGCACCATTGATCCTTATACGGGCTGTGGCGGCTTCTTTGCGATTGTTTATGCATCATGCAGTTATTTTGCTGTGTTCTGCAGGGTTACTTTTTTTAATATATATGCTATGAAAACGATAGACAAGCATGGGTTTTTTTGATTATTGTTATTGTAATATAATGTTAAGGAGATGAGTCTGTTGAAAAGAGTTGAATTTGAGCGCGTTACTCCCGAATCTGTAGGGATCCCCAGCCAGGCTATTGAAAACCTGCTGGACAAGCTCGAGAGCGGAGTCACCGAACCGCATGGCCTGATGATCATGCGGCAGGGTAAAATCTGCGCAGAAGGCTGGTGGAGCCCATATGCACCGGGAATTCGCCATGGACTTCAATCCCATACAAAGACCTACGCTGCGACAGCAGTCGGAATCCTGTATACGGAAGGCCTTGTAAGGCTTGATGAGCGCATAATCGATATTTTCCCTGATGAAGCACCGGAAAATCCATCCGAAAACCTGAAAAAACTGACCGTTCATCATGTCCTGTCCATGGGCTGCGGCATGGAGACGATGCCCCGTCCTTCAAAGGACTGGATCAGGGATTTCCTGGCAACACCGGTCGTCCATGAACCGGGTACTGCATATATGTATAACAGCACCGGATCGACATTACTTGGAGCGATCGTACGCAAAAAGACAGGTCTCGGGCTCCATGACTATCTGAAGCCGCGCCTTTTTGACAAGATAGGGATCGATGCCGACAACCTGCGCTGGATCTATATGCCGGACGGCATGGAAATCGGAGGAGGCGGACTGTACGCCACTACGGAGGACAACTTGCGTCTTATGAAGCTGTATGCAGACGGCGGGGTATGGGAAGGCGAAAGAATACTTGCTGAAGACTATGTGAGACTTGCGACGACCCTTCAGAATGATTCAGCATCCGAAGTAAATGTCAATCCTCCCGCAAAGGACAACTTCGTCGGCTACGGATATCAAATCTGGATGTGCCGTCCGAAGGGCGTTTATCGTGCCGACGGTGCGATGGGACAGTTTACGATCGTCGTGCCGGATAGAGACATGATCATCGCAATAACTGAAAATGCAGCAGGATCGACAGGCGGAGTAGCACCACAAGCAGTACTGGATATCATGTGGGAGTTCCTTGACGAGGTACCGTATGATAAGCAATTGCCTGAGAACCCGGAAGCTTCTGCAAGACTGAAAAAACGCATGGCACGCCTTGCCCTCCCGAATCCGGTATTTGCTCCGTTTTCACCGACTCGCCCGCTGATCGACGGCAAGAAATTCAAGGTCACTGCAGGCACTTTCACACTCGGAGATACCATGGGCGCATTTATGAGCGGAGGAAGGATGCCAAGCTCGATCGAAGAGTTCTCGATCAGCTTCAGCAGCTATCATGCCAGGATGGACTATACACAGGACGGCAAAGAGAACCATATCGAAATCGCGCTTGACGGGTCAAGAAGCTTCAACACCATTGGTACCGGAGCAGCGACGATCGCTCTTGCAAGCGGAGCCTGGGTTGCCGACGACACATTCCGCCTGGCGCTCAGATGGGTAGAAACATGCCACGAGAGGGTCTTCGAGTTCAAGTTTGCAGATAATGAGGTAACGATTACTCCCGTCGGCTTGTTCTTCTTTGGCCGGAAACCGGAGGACATAAAGGCTGTTTTGACGGCGTAGATGCGACCACGGTTCCCGCAGATCGGTCAATGTTGATCAATAAATACTGATATTGCCCCCGAATCATTGAGCTCATCTCTGATTCGGGGGTACTTTAATCTGTTTTGCTAATTGATTGCAGTATTCGATTTTGATCGCCCTATTTGATTGCACCCTGGACGACACCTTTTACGATCTGCTTCTGGCAGAATGATAAAGTATAATATTTTTCGCAAATTCATAGAAGTCCAATAAAAATGACATGGACGTAACCG
>JAAYMG010000310.1 GCA_012521525.1 Clostridiales bacterium
CCCGCCGATCCACTTGTCGTCATCATCGACATACCAGTCCTTTCCGCTTTGTGCGGTCAGCCTCTCCTGAACTTTCCGCGTATTCATTTCGATCCTGATCGCAGCAACGGAGACAACAAAACCGAACGAAATAATCAATATTATGTTCCATACCGGGTAATTGCGAGTAAAGAATGTTCCGATACCGAGAGCGGAAAAACTGTATGCACATACCAGCCACATTTTTCCCCAGTTATACCGGCGTACCTGAGTCAAGACCCGGGAAAGCTCAACATTCCTGTCGACTGTCTCCGACTTGTTGCGGTATAGATAACGATAACAGAGCCAAAACAACGCCGGACAAGCAGCAAACGTGACATAAAGCGGCCAAAAGCTCCTGTCCCATATCAGCGGAAGCAGGCACAACAACACCGCCGGCAGGAAGACCCACGGAGTCAACCACCTGTTAGGTGGGATCACCTCAGTGTCTATCCAGATGCCCTTGCTTTCCTCCCTTTTCCAACCCTTTTCCAATTTTAGCTTTTTCAAAGTCCTGTTGCATAGAACATACGGGATATTCGGCAGTATGATCAAGAGGTCGACCCAAGTGCACCATAATGTAAAAGAAACAGTCATGCCGCGCACAAACAGGCACGGAACGGCTATTACAATGAGAATTATACATATCGATATTTGCTGTTTTTTAAAGCGTTCAAGTATCCGCTGCACCTGCTCATCTTCACGGGCTTCGTATGGCAAAGTGACCCCTATCACTATATTCTTCTTAAATTTTGTCTCGTTTACGAGCATATAACAGATGAGCGGAGCGGTCCATATGATGCTTGCCCAAAGTATTATCGAAAAGATCATAGCTGCCCCTCCTCATAAAGTTTCCTGCAGAGGTTTATAACGTCTTCCCGGCTCATGCCTGCCAGTCTCAGCTCCGATATGCGCAGCCTCAATGCCTCGATCGTTTCCCGGGGAATCGATACTTCCTTATTCTTTGATACTATGACCGCGCCGCTGCGCCTGTCGGTATTGATGTATCCTTCCTGTTTCAGCAATTGGTATGCCTTGCTTACCGTCATCATATTGATCCCGCTTTCTTCCGCCAGCGCTCTTATTGTCGGCAGGCGGTCTCCGGGCAGCAATTTCCCCTCCGCAATACCTATGACCACCTGGTTTCTAAGCTGCATGTACAGGGGAATATTGCTGTTAAAGTCAAAATGAAAGATCATGTTCCTCGCCCCCTTTGCATTATATATTATAATGCAAATAATTCAAATATGTCAATACGAAATTTTCAAATTAATGCAAGAGCCCAAATCCATAAAGAGATGAGATAGAAAATATCAAACCGTGGTTCCGGATAAATAAAACCGCCTAAGTCCTTTTAGACTTAAGCGGCGCTTGAGTTATGTTTATGTGAGATGATGCGGTGCTTCGGATGCGGAGGAAAGGATTTTTTCTTTTTCCCTGTTCCTTATTCGGTCTGCAATTTGCTGTATTTTACTCGTTATCCACATGTATGCCGTTGTATTTTCAGAATAGTCAGCCTCAGCGTACATATCTACGCGGCCATCCGCACGCATTTGCTCCACTTGCTGCATAGCCTGCATATCCCCTCTGGGGTAAATGGCGAACGTGGCACCGCCGTTCTGCTTTACCACTGAAAACGCGGGGATATCACTTGGCCCGTCAGCTATGTATATCATGTTCTCAAATTGGACCCTCCGCATATCTCTTGGTATTTTGTCATTGACACTGATACCATCGATCTTGCCGATGCCCTTGTTGATTTCAAAAATAGCACGTGTTTTTGTGGTATTATCGATAGTATACACGATTTCGCTGATAACAGGGTCACCGTCCCGATCAGGTGCTTCGATCAGCTCGCAGCCCCATACTCCATCAACATATGGCATGAGAATGGATCCGCGGATGACCTCAGCAAATCCTGTGCTTACGATGTAATGCTCAACCTGAATACCATACTCGGAATATGACTTATCATCCTCAAACATATTTTTGGTCTTTTTCAATATTTCCGGAATACCATTGTAAAACTTCTGCTCTTTCCCGAATTCACGAAGCATGGCATTGCTGAGTTTCGGAAAGGTCCCGTCGTGTGCGCACTTGATGAAATAGTTAAGATAATATGTATCCCTGTTTACACGGATCCCCTTGCTTTCATATTCATTCCGTACGGCATCGACCTTTTTCCAGAAATCGCGGGCGTCTATATTAAATCTTCTGAATATAGGGTCCTGCATATAACCATCGATCAACGTTTTGTCACAATCCCATATGACAGCAATGATGTTCGCCAACATGAACCCTCCTCTTATCGATCCTCAATATTATACTTGATGCTATGTCACAGCAAATGGTTGAATTTAGTCCTTTTCAAGAGGTATCTTTTTGATTCCTTAAATTCGTATTTTAGTAATATTTCGTATTGGTTTTGAATCATCCATTATTTCTCCGCCTTTTGATCCAAAGCTGTTTAGTAATGAATATTCTAAATTATAACATATAAAAAATGCAATCGCTAATAAACATTAAGATCGTATTTGGTTCGACAGTAAAAAACGCCCTTACTTAATTTTCTTATCTATTTTTGGGCGGCAGAAACACAGCTTTACTTTAACTGCTATCTATTCTGAAATATAAAGACCCTGAATCAAGTCCATCCGACTTACTTCAGGGTCTAACCTATGCTTAATCATTCCCACTCGATCGTTGCGGGTGGCTTTGTCGTTATATCGTAAACCAGGCGGTTGACTTCCTTGACCTCGTTTACTATACGGTTTGAAACTCTTTCAAGTACATCATAAGGGATCTTTGCCCAGTCAGCGGTCATGAAGTCGGTCGTCGTTACGGCGCGGAGTGCTATTGTATAGTCATATGTCCTGACGTCACCCATCACGCCGACAGACCTCATGTTGGTCAACACAGCAAAGTATTGGCTGATGCTGCTGTCCAGCCCCGCGGCTTCAAGCTCTTCTCTGAAAATCGCGTCGGCCTCACGAAGGATATCGAGTTTCTCCTTTGTGATCTCACCGATGACGCGTACCGCAAGGCCAGGGCCGGGGAACGGCTGCCTGCGGACGATCCTTTCAGGCAGTCCCAACTCTCTGCCCAGCGCCCTTACCTCATCCTTGAAAAGCAGGCGCAGCGGCTCGATGATTTCCTTGAAGTCTATAAAATCGGGAAGCCCTCCGACATTGTGGTGGCTCTTGATTACCGCGGCGTCTCCCGCGCCCGATTCTATGATATCCGGGTAGATCGTACCCTGAACAAGATAGTCGACTTTGCCGATCTTCTTTGCTTCCTCTTCAAATACGCGGATAAACTCCTCGCCAATGATCTTCCGCTTTTTCTCCGGATCGGTAACACCGGCCAGCTTCGTCAGAAAGCGCTCTTCAGCGTTGACGCGTATGAAGTTTATATCTCCTCCGCCGAATGCCTCCTCGATTTCGTTGCCTTCATTTTTACGCATGAGTCCGGTATCGACAAAAATGCATGTCAGCTGCTTTCCGACCGCCTTTTTCATCAGCTGTGCACAAACCGAGCTGTCCACGCCGCCGGAGAGCGCAAGCAAAACCTTCCCGTTACCGACCTTCTCTCTCACATCCGATATGATTTGCTGAGCGTAATTGTGCATGGTCCAGTCGCCCGAGGCGCCGCAGACATCATACAGGAAGTTTTTCAATATAAGTGTCCCGTTATCGGTATGATTCACTTCGGGATGAAATTGCAGGCCATACAGTTTTCTTTCGCTGTCTTCCATTGCCGCCACAGGGCATTCGCTGCTGAAAGCGACAGAACGGAAACCTGCAGGCATTTCGGAGACGAAGTCGGTATGGCTCATCCACACCATACCCTCATCACCCAGCCCTTTGAAGAGCGGAGAGGAGCGATCATAGCGGACAGCAGTCTTTCCATATTCACGTTTGTCAGCCGGCTTTACGTTTCCTCCCAGCACATGGGACATAGCCTGCAGTCCGTAACAGATGCCCAGTATCGGAATGCCTAACTCAAACAGTTCCTTATCGGGCTTTGGAGCATTCTCAATGTAAACACTGTTTGGCCCGCCGGTAAATATGATACCGATCGGCGCCTTTTCTTTGATCTCCGCCACAGTCATCCGGTAGGGATGCACCTCGCAGTAGACTCCGCATTCCCTTACCCGTCTCGCGATCAACTGGTTGTACTGTCCGCCGAAATCGAGGATGAGCACCGTCTGCTTTGCCATGTTCCGCCTCACTTCCACGACTATCCTGTCGTCGTTATGTTTCCCGTTCAGACAACATTTCCTGATTATATCAATCCGGATCGAATCGCCTGGATCGTTTCGGGAAAAAATCAAATGTCCGGAATAATAGAAATACTTTAATATACGATTTTTCCATTGTCAAGCCGTGCAAATTTAAACTTTCAAAGCCCTTTGCGCCCGCAATTTGTATAAATTTCCCCGTTAACTGGCCGGTTCAGTGATAATATTCTATCCGGGCATTTTCCCCGTCAAAATATATCATATCTACATCCTATTGCTATACGCCCGGAAGAATGTTGATAGCTAACAGCCGTTTCGGTCTATGTGCTCCATGTATGCAGCCGACCACTCCGGATGTTCTGTCCGTTCTGATATGATACCATCATTTTTGCTAATATCCCGCTATCTCATACGAAGTATATTCACGGTCAAACCTGTATCCAAGTTTCTCCGCCAGAGCCTTCGACTCCTTATTGTGAGCGTCCCAACTGAGATACGGGGCAGCGGCGGATCCCGGATGGTCGATGGAATCCACATATATATTGCCCATTACCCCCTGCAGGCATGACCATATTAATGTGCTTTCCCATCCTGCAAACAGCGGTTCTACCGTTTTGGTATCGATCACTTTAAAACATCTATCCATACCAATATTACCTTATTTCCCGTCTTCCTTGTTTTTCTTCATTGAAGACCTAAGTTACTCAAAAACGGGTATTAGCAACGATCTAAACGGCAGTTTTTAAACCCTATATCCAATTTAATGTGCTTAACTTTACCACATGCTCCAGCGTCAATCAATATGAGTTTAATATTGCATATGCGTGGATCGAGTTCAATATAAACCCTCCATGCGAGGTATAGATTACGATACCGTACCCTTCTCTCCCGTCGCCCACTCTGAAAGGTATCCAACCTTCGACAATGGTATTTGGCTTAATAGTGGAAGGCAGTGTCTTCTCACCCAAGACTGCCAAATCTTCTGGCTTAAATGTGACATGTTCTCCTGCTCCGTCAGAGAGAATTTTATCTATCGTCATATCTTCGCCGGTAGTATTAGCGATCTTGACTTTGACAAGTGCCAAGAAGCCATTCCCCTTGTCGATAGGTCCGATTTTCTCGTTTTCTACAGGAAGAACTCCATTTACCATGACTTTGGCCTTTTCGTTACCGATAACCTCCCACGCCATTCCTGCCATTGTATAAGGATTGCCTTCATCATCGTAAATCACATCGCCATGCTTGTATGGTTTAGTGTTTACGATGTCAGATTCCTCATTTGGCAGTGCACGGTAGTAAAGACCACCAAGGGTATAAGATAATCCTCCGATGTCCATACAAACAGCACTTGCGTCAGGATTCTCGGCAGTAACGACAATCCTTTTGACTTCGCCAGGTGTAATAGAAATCGGTGCTCCCTGAACTTTAGACCCTGCGATTTCTTTGCCCTCAGTGTCCATAATGGAGAAGTAAAGACTATCATCATTAATCACAAGAGTCTTACTTCCTGTGTTACCAATGTCAATAACGAGCCTTGCCCTTTTAAACTCTCGAATATGATACCTAAAAGTATCATGATATATCGGAGTAAGAATACCAACTCTAAATCCTAATGCATCTTCAACACTGTAAGACTTCTGCGGGCCCATGTCCAAATCAGGGAGTTGTGCCATTGGGATAATTTCCACAATATCTTTACCTTCATCCTTCACTTCCGTTTCCGCTTCTTTTTCTGTTGCAGTGACTTCTTCTCCTACTCCAGAAATATTGTCCTCAGAAATATCCTCATCCAATATGGAAGAATCATCGGCTAAATCATCTTCTTTCCCATTTTGCTGATCCGATTTTTCATCAGTATGTATATTTGCATAATCTTCTCCGCTTTTAGCCGCCTCATCGTTTATAGAGTCGTTAGATGTACAACCGGACAAAATAATAAATAAACTAAGTAGAATACTAATCAAAAGCTTTACAGACTTATCGACATGATTCATATTCCCACTTCCATTTTTGTATCTTTTTTCAAACTTTCTAAGTACCTAATCTTTTTTCAAATTAAAGTAAAGCCGCTGACCTCGAAATAATCTCATTTTACTATCTTAAATGACAAAATTATATACCAAAAACCGCCAAAGGCAATTAAACCCATGACGGTTTTGAAAACTCGCAAATAAATTTTGCAAATATGAACGATCCTGTTTGTAAACAGTAAAACTATCTCTTTGAGAACTGGGGTGCGCGGCGTGCAGCCTTGAGTCCGTACTTTTTGCGCTCCTTCATTCTCGGGTCCCTCGTCAGGAAACCGGCTTTTTTGAGGGCCGGACGGAAATTCTCATCCAGCTCGACCAGGGCGCGTGCGATCCCGTGGCGGATCGCTCCTGCCTGTCCGGTCACTCCGCCGCCTTTGACTGTTGCAACAACATCGACCTTGCCGACGGTATCTGTCGTGACCAGGGGCTGACGAACGATGACCTTGAGGGTCTCAAGTCCGAAGTAATCGTCGATATCGCGGTTGTTGACGGTTATCTGGCCGCTGCCGTTCGGATAGAGGTGAACTCTGGCCACTGAGGACTTTCTGCGGCCTGTGCCATAGAAATAAGGCTTTTTGGGTGTGTACATCCTTCATTACCTCCTTAGTCCCGTGCCCAAAGCTCAGGCTTCTGAGCGGCATGTTTGTGTTGATCGTCTTTGTAAACGCGCAGGCGCTTGAAAGCCTGTGCACCAAGCGAGTTCTTGGGGAGCATGCGCTTTACTGCGATCTCCATCGCAAAGTCAGAGCGCTTCTCCATGAGCTCGCTGTATTTGACCTCTTTCAGGCCACCGACCCAGCCGGAATGACGATAATACTTCTTATCGTTGAGCTTGTTTCCGGTAAGTACGGCTTTGTCGGAATTGATGATTATCACAAAATCCCCGCAATCGACGTGGGGTGTGAAATCAGGCTTGTGCTTGCCCCTGAGGATACTGGCAGCCAATGCGGCGGTCCTGCCGAGCGGTTTGCCTGCCGCGTCCAGGATGTGCCACTTGCGCTCCACAGTTTCTTTTTTTGCCATGTAGGTGGACATATACTTCCTCCGTTCCAATCGGTTGTCATATTATAGCCTAAAATGAAACATTTTGTTCCATATCCAGGTTAAATGTTGACGTTGTATGCTCGTTCCGTTATCATATTCAACATAAAGAACAAG
>JAAYMG010000032.1 GCA_012521525.1 Clostridiales bacterium
TTCCTGCGTGAGGGCGGCTGGAAGAATGTGATATTGGAAGTCGCGAATGAATATACCGTAGAGCCTTTTGCCGTAGCGCCTATCGTCAATCAACCTCAAGGCATGGTTGCCCTGATTGATATAGCACGGCGTGAAAGCGGCTTGCCGGTGGGAAGCAGCGCCGGTGGCGGCCTGGTGGATGAAGAGGTTGCGAGAGCCAGCGATGTCGTCCTTATACACGGCAACGGCATGACCCGCCAGCAGATGGTCAACTGCATCAATAAGGCAAGGAGGTTTGCGCCGGGAAAACCCGTCCTCTGCAACGAGGATTCGCAGGCACTTAGCAACATGCAGGCACATATCGATATGGGGGTATCGTGGGGTTATTATAACAACATGACAAAGCAGGAGCCGCCCACCGACTGGAGCATCATAAATGGTGAGGACCGGTTCTTTGCGTGGCGCATGGCACATAGTCTTGGCCTTGATCCGGAACCGATCCCGGAGGAAGAGCAGATAATGCTTGTAGGACTTGAGAATAATGAAATGACAGACGGTAAGTGTTGGCCGCGGGTGGCTGCCCTTTATCCTGAGAAGATCGACTTCGTTGACTTCTATCGGGATAATGAGCATCTCGGCCGGTGTTATGATGATCCGTTTACGCTCGGATATATTGCGAATTGGCTGCAGGCACCGTGCATGAAAGCTGCAGGTGAATGGGAAGCCGTGATCCATATGAGGGATGGCAGTATCATTAGAAGGACCAAAAGGGTCAGGGATGTCGGTTCGATATAATAATACAGAAACCGGTAAGAAGCTCTTGAAGAAATTGCAATATAAGTTACGGTCATTTGAAAGGTATTGTGGAGTACCGTACATGGTGCAGTATACGGCCATGTAAAACAAGTAATTATTTGGCCGTTCTTCGGCTTGACACCGAATCGGCACGATGCTAAAATCGGTAGATAATTACCGCTGCCGTTTCCGACGTACATAATTTACGCACGTGTCTATAGGCACAGGGAGAATTTTTAACAGGGATGGTGCAGGACAAAGATATATAAGGCAAAGGATCTGATCCTTGTCTTATTTTTGTTGAGAAATATGAAGGTCAAAAAAATAGGAAGCATTTTTATACTGGTTATTGCCGCCCTGATCTGGGGCGTTGCTTTTGTAGCCCAAAGTGTCGGATTAGAGTATGTAGGCCCGTTTACCCTAAATGCCACGAGGTTTGCTTTAGGCGGGATCGTACTTATTCCAGTCATATTTGTAATGGACAGGATATCGGGAAAATCGCCTTCCCTCTGGGGATCGAAGGACAGGACTGACCGGCGAAACCTCCTGAAAGGAGGAGTGCTTTGCGGGTTGGCACTGTCAATAGCGACCGCGCTGCAGCAGATCGGATTAGGCTATACATCGGTCGGCAAAGCAGGGTTTATCACTGCGTTTTACATAATAGTTGTTCCGCTGCTGGGACTATTGACAGGTAAACGTGTTTCCGTTCTGGTATGGGCAAGTGTCATTATTGCAATGGTCGGAATGTATTTCTTGTGCGTAAATGAGGATTTCACTGTCAACATAGCCGATCTTCTGATATTGCTCTGCGCATTGGTTTTCTCTATACATATCCTTATAGTGGATCACTTTGCCCCCAAGGTAGACGGTGTACGGTTGTCATGCATACAGTTTTTTGTATGCGCCGCCGTAAATGCGATACCGATGTTTCTCACCGAGACGCCTGATATAAAGGTTATATTGTCAGCATGGAAACCTATTGCTTATACAGGCGTGTTATCGAGCGGTGTGGCATATACCTTGCAGATAGTGGGGCAAAAGAACACACATCCGGTCGTTGCCTCGCTGATTTTCAGCCTTGAAGCTGTTTTTGCGGCGCTTGCGGGATGGCTGATACTTAGACAGAATCTCTCAGCGCGCGAACTGCTGGGGTCTTTGCTCGTGTTTGCAGCGATCATACTCTCCCAGCTTAAGAAGCCTGAAGGCGGGAAGCAAAGAAAGCAAAGTGAAGCGGAAATTATTCAGGCTAGTACAGAAGATGTTCTGAATAGTTGAAAGAAGCAAACATAAGCTTTATTGTCCTCTCCGGAAGCCCAAGCAAAGGCTCCGATTCGGGTAAGGCTTTTGGGGCTAAGCAGACAATTATTATAAGGTCAATTATTATAAGTAATAAGACAGTAAAAAGAGGGTAGTAAGAGATCAACAAACTCTGCCAGTACAATGACACTATTCAATGACAAAATGCTATCCCAAAGGCAAGTAAGCCCAAAGGATAGCATTTTTACATCAGGACGCTGGACAATCTAACCTTAACTTCCAGTATGGAGGAATTCCCGGTAACGTTGTAGGTTCATGTTGTCTGCTTATATTCTTTCGAACACGCAAGATATATAAACGCGTCGTTCGGACTGTCGGACAGGCGGAACTTTATGGTTATCTTGACATCCCGCTGCAGTATCTCCTGGTAATCAGGGCGGTTGAATATCTGAAGCATGACCTTATCAAATGTTTGCCGGTCCGTGAAGTATTCGATATCACCTGCTGCTTCATAAACGGCTCTACCGTTTTTGCTGAGGTTGCTGCTGCCCCTTGGCTCGGACAGGTCTTCTTCCTGCAATGCAAAGCCGTCGAACTGCGCAGTAAACACTCCATCGGCATCCCTGGATATGTCAGTCAGCCTGTAATAATACGATCCCAGTAAGTCATACCCTTTTGGTATATAACCTTCGCCGGTGTAGCTGAACATATCCGTTTCCTGATGAGTATGTTCAAACTCCGGGAAGAAGCGCTGCAGCGTTTTTTCAACTGATTCCTCAGACATGAAGTATTCGCCGTTATCTTTCCTGACAGGGTTTGAAAACTCAAACGCAAATACGAGAAAATCATCCCAATCCGGGGCTTTGCCCTCCTCGAAGGGGGGAAGGAGCTTCAACTCGTTGACATGGTTGTTCTTATCATAGCTTCTGCTGTAGTAATCATAGAACAGCCTGATAAGCTCTTCGTTTACCCTTGGATCATCGGTCGCTGACAGGGCCTCTTTCAGAGCTTTTACGGCACCGATGCCGTCGGCACTATATTCCTCGTCAGTCTGCTGCTGATTGCTTGGCATGGGGCTTTCGGGCGGCGCAGGTGTTTCATCCGGCGGTGCCGATGTTTCGACCGGAGATGCCGAAGGGCTTGGCGTAGGTTCGATCGTAACGGAAGGAGCCGGACTTGTCCCGGGAAATTTGCTGCAGCCTGAGACGACCAGCAGCAATACGATGAGCAGCAATATTATCTTATTTCTCATGTTTCCTCCTGATGCTGTGCCGAAATACGTATTTCTTAACACATTTCTTATAACTGCTTCTATTTTGCACAGCGTATAAAGATAATAAACAGCCAGGGCTCAGTTGTGTTAGCTATTAAAAGCACCACCCGTTGAGGGTGGTGTTTGAATGTTCCTTACCATCCTGCGGGCGGGTAGAGACCGGATCGGTCCCGTATTACCCAGCCGTGTCCGCGCCGGACAAAGGTTCCGATGGCTACCTGTATGTTCTCCGATGCGGAAGGGTCGTCGTAACTTCGCGGCGAATCAATGACCGGAACGAACTTCGCAGTGGGTTCTCCCAGGGAAGTCCTTGAAATTGAATATATGGAATCGTAGACGGTCGATGACACCTCGGAGTCGGTTCCGATATCGGTATAGATCCTGTCGGCGATACCGTAGAGCGAAGTCGCGTCATGTCCCAACGCTTCGTCGGTACCCTCAAGGATCGTGCTGGATGACAGGCTGATCGAAA
>JAAYMG010000311.1 GCA_012521525.1 Clostridiales bacterium
CGGCGTCATCGGCACCGGACGGATCAGGGACGGAGGGACCGCGTTGTTCGGTGTTGAGCGCAGGCATCTGTCATTATTCGTCGGGCAACACAGGCAGAACATAAATAAGCTGATGGAGGAGTTCGGGCTCGAGGGGATCAGCGTGTTTGACAGAGAAGCTTTGTCGGTGACGAATTATAAGAGGCGCGGGGGCTCAACCGGAAAAATATACTCATTTGCATCATCCGAAGGTTTTGATGAAATCCTGTCTGGCAAAGAAATGATACCGGCGAAAAAGTCGACGATAACCGCAGGTTCTCAAGTTTTGGTTGAATTCCTTGGGATTTACTGATAAAATTAAATGTCCGAATAATTACGTGGGGTGTATGTTTTGTATTTAAAATCGTTGGAGATGAGGGGTTTTAAGTCATTTCCCGATAAAACCGTCCTTACTTTCGGCAGGGGGATAGCCGCCATCGTAGGTCCCAACGGGAGCGGAAAATCGAATATAGCCGACGCGATCCGCTGGGTCCTTGGTGAACAGTCGTCAAAGGCGCTCCGCGGAGCAAAAATGGAAGACGTCATCTTCGGAGGTACGCAGAGCAGGGGTCCGGTCGGATACGCCGAAGTTTCGCTCATACTGGACAACAGCGACAGGACCCTTCCCATAGATGCGGCGGAAGTTATGGTCACAAGAAGGTACTTCCGCTCGGGAGAGAGTGAATACTACATAAACAAATCCTCCGTCAGGCTCAAGGATATACATGAGCTGTTCATGGATACTGGGCTTGGCAGGGACGGATATTCCATCATAGGTCAGGGCAGGATCGACGAGATACTGTCCGTCAAAAGCGTCGACAGAAGAGAGATTTTCGAAGAAGCGGCCGGAATATCAAAGTTCCGTTATCGCAAGGAGGAAGCCGAGAGGAAACTTGAAGCTACCGAAACCAATCTCATAAGGATAAATGACAAGATAAGCGAGCTTGAACTCAGCGTAGGACCGCTGAAAGAGCAAGCCGAAAAGGCGCAGAAGTATCTCAATTTGAGAGACGAGCTGCGCGTGCTTGAGGTGTCCGTGTGGCTTGCAAACCTCGAAAAAATCAAGGCAAACGCGCAGGAAGTGCGCCAAAATTATGACGAAGTGACAAAACAGCTTGAGGACGAGAAGTCACAGCTCGAAAACCTCTACCGCCTGTCTGAAGAGCTGTCTGAAAGGATGAGGACAAAAGACGCCGAGATCGAATCGGACAGGAACGAGCGCAGCCGGCTGGAAGAGGAACTGGCGGACGTAGAGAGTGAAATCGCGGTCCTTGTTTCCACAAAGGAAAACATTACTGAGAATATAAAACGCCTTGAAGAGGAAATCTCGGAGCAGGCGGGGCGCGCCGGCGATTTGGATGCACAGATCGAGAACGGCAACAGCCGGATCGTTCTCATAGAGAAACGCTTGCAGGAAATTGACCTGGAGATCCGGAAGCTCGAACAGGAAAGCCTGGAGGTCGCCGGCTCGGCGGACGAAATGGTCGACCGTTTGGATGCCCTCGGTGTAAGGGAAATAGCGGAGGAAAACGCCGCGAACCGTCTGCGGATGGAACTGAAGGCTCTTGAATCCACTTCGGCTGAGCTTGAGAGCCGCAGAGAAGAGCTTAACCGGGATCTGACCGGCAGGCGGGAGATGACGCGGGATCTGATAAAACAGAGAGAAGAGGCTGAAGCGATCCTTTCACAGGAGAAAGAAAAAGTCCAGTCGCTGGGCAACGTCATTTCCGGCTATGAGATGAGGCTGCAGAACAGGCAAAAGAAGTTCGAAGCAGCAAATAGGGAGTACAACAGGCTTGGCATGGAACTGCGTGCCAAGCAGGATCGCATAAAGCTGCTGTCGGACATGGAGCGCGAGTACGGCGGATATTCACACGCTGTCAAGCTTGTGATGCAAGCCAGTGAACGAGGCACTCTGAAAGGTATACGAGGCCCTTTATCAAGGCTTATAAAAGTCAGCGACGAACACGCCGTTGCCATTGAAACAGCGCTTGGTGCCGGCCTTCAGAATATAGTTGTCGAAAATGAGCAGGACGCCAAAGCCGCGATCAACATGCTGAAACGCAGTGACGGCGGACGGGCTACTTTCCTTCCCATATCCGCAATTCGCGGACGGAGGCTGGATACTGGGCTTGAAGGTGAAATGGGGTTCGTGGGCATCGCAAGCGACCTTGTCCACACTGAGGAAGATTATCGCGAAATAGTTGAAAATGCCCTGGGTCGAACCGCGATTGCGGACAACCTTGACAGTGCCATAGCCATAGCAAAAAAGCATGGTTACAGATTCAGGGTAGTAACACTGGACGGACAAGTCGTCAACGCCGGCGGTTCCATGACTGGCGGCAGCAATTCCAATAACACCGGTATCCTCATGCGTGCCAACGAGCTTGAGAGGCTGGAAAAGGAAATCGGATCGACTGAAGAGCAGTTCAGGCAGGCCGACCGCGCCCTGAAAGAAATCAAGAGGGAAGTCACCTCGGCGGAATATGAACTGGATGTCGCAAGAAATGAGCACCGCATGGCACAGGAAGGCGTCCTGAAAGCTGAAGGACAGTTGTCCGTCCTTACAAGCAGGATAGAAAACAGCCTGCAGATAGAAGAGGACATAAAACACCAGCTTGAGGTGATCGAAAACAGGCTGTCCGAAAATGAAAAAGCGGTAGCCGAACTGAAGGAACAAGTCGAAAGGCACGAGGAGAACAGAAAAAATCTCCTGGCACAAATAGAGCAGATCCGGATCGGGCAGGAAGAGCTGGAAAATACGAAGGGTGAGCTGACAAATAAAGCTGCCCGGCTCCGCGAAGAGAGAAGCGGTTACATCGGAGAACGGCATACCCTTCTGCAGAACATACAGGAACTGCAGAAGCTAAAGGAGCAGTTTTCGGCTGACAGCGAGAAACGCCAGTCCTTTATTGAAAGCTATAAGGAAAGGATAAGCGCCATTGAAGCCGAGATCGCCCAAAAAGGCTTGGAAGCTCAGAGACTGAAGGATGAATGCGACGCTGTGCGCACCCGGATAGTGGAGCTTTCAAATGCGAAGATGGAGATCGAGGCCGAACGAACGGATGTCGACAGGAAGGCAAAGGATAAAAATGAGGTCATCCTGCGACTGCAGCATGAACAGGGCCGTTTGGAGCAAAAAAAGAACGAGGCTGACATTTACGAACAGCAGATAATCGACAGGCTCTGGGAAACCTATGGCCTTACCAGGTCCGCCGCAAAGGCGATCGCCGTGGAAATTGGTTCAATGACCTCAACGAACAGGCGGATCTCAGAGCTGAAACGCGAAATGTCGGACCTGGGTGACGTCAATATCGGCGCTATCGAGGAATACAAGCGCATATCCGAGAGATACGAATACCTGACGTCCCAGCGCGACGACGTTGAAAAGGCAAAGGCAGAGCTGGTAAACATCATCAGCGACATAACGGCGCAGATGAAGGAAATCTTCGGCAAGAGGTTCAGGGAAATAAACGATAGTTTTTCCGAGACATTTACCGAAATCTTCGGCGGGGGGCGCGCGTGCCTGGAGCTTGAGGATGAAGACGATATACTCAACTGCGGTATCGATATACGTGTGCAGCTCCCGGGCAAATCTCTCAAAACGATCTCACTGCTTTCCGGCGGAGAAAAATCATTTATAGCGATAGCACTGTACTTTGCGATCCTCAAGATCAGGCCCACGCCGTTCTGCGTCCTTGACGAGATCGACGCTTCGCTGGACGATGTAAATGTACTGCGGTTTGCAAGTTACATGCATAAACTGGTAGACAATACGCAGTTCATTTTGATAACCCATCGCCGGGGTACGATGGAGGAATGCGACATACTCTACGGCGTAACGATGGAGTCGACCGGGGAGTCGAAGATATTGGCTCTAAACATTCAGGACGTCGAAAAGGAATTGGGTATAAAGGCGATATGATCCTGATAACCTATTTATCAAACCAAAACATAATGAGGAGAAGGCTCCATGTCTTTCTTTGATAAAATAAAAAAGGGACTTGAAAAAACAAGGCAGGCAGTTACGGGACAGCTCGAACAGATTTTCAGCGATTTCCGGAAGGCTGACGAGGCTTTCTTTGAAGAGCTGGAGGAGACGCTGATACTGGGCGATATAGGCGTCGAAACATCACTTGAAACCGTAAAAAGGCTGAGGGAACAGACCAGGGAGAAAAAGCTCCGCGATCCCTCAGAGATCAGGCTTGCGCTTGAAGATATCCTTGTGAGCATTTTGCTCAATGACGGCAGCGAAAAAGCTGTTGAAAACGAGGCTCGTCATGTGCAGGGAAAAGACCCGATCAAGGTCGTCCTTGTCATAGGTGTGAACGGAGTCGGTAAGACTACCACCATCGGTAAACTGGCTGCAAGTCTGACAAGCCAGGGAAAGAAAGTGCTCCTTTGCGCTGCCGACACTTTCAGAGCAGCCGCGGCCGACCAGCTGGAGATCTGGGCAAAACGGGCAGACGCAGATCTTATACGCCAGAGCGAAGGAACCAATCCCGCGGCAGTCGTATTCGATGCCTGCGCGGCGGCTAAAGCCCGCGGCAGCGATTACCTGATTTGCGATACGGCGGGAAGGCTGCACAATAAGCAAAACCTGATGAATGAGCTTTCAAAGATAAGCCGGGTGATCGACAGGGAACTGCCGGATGCTGAGAGAGAAACACTGTTGGTGATCGACGCGACCACAGGTCAAAACGGCCTGATACAGGCCAAGCAGTTCAAAGATACAGTCGATGTGACGGGTATCGTCCTTACCAAACTTGACGGGACCGCTAAAGGCGGAATAGTTATAG
>JAAYMG010000312.1 GCA_012521525.1 Clostridiales bacterium
AGGCTCGGCGGAGACGAAGCCCCTCCGGCCATCGTTTCCATTTTCCTCGGCGAGCAACTCAATACCCTTCTGGACTCGATAGCCGACGGCGCACCGGTCGAAACGGTCGGTTCTTCTTGGCTCGCGTTGGGTGTCGCTTCGATCCCGAAAATCAAGACCGACAACACAGACAGGAACCGCACGTCACCCTTTGCCTTTACGGGCAACAAATTCGAGTTCCGCATGCCGGGTTCTTCTTTGGCAATGGCAGATCCCAATATCGTTCTCAATACTGCAGTTGCCGAGTCTCTGAGACAGTTTGCCGATACACTGGAGAATGCCGAAGACTTCGAAACCGCGTTTTACAACCTGCTCCGCAACACCATACTCCGGCACAGGAGGATCCTCTTCGACGGCAACAATTACTCACCCGAATGGGAGAAGGAAGCCGGAAAGAGAGGTCTCCCGATATTGCGCTCCGCAGTGGATGCAATAAGGTATTATACCGACAGCAAAAGCATAGATCTCTTCAGCCGGCACAGTGTATTTGACAGTGTAGAATTGCGTTCCCGCTGCGATATCGCATATGAGAACTATATCAAGACGGCAAAAGTTGAAGCCGAAACGATGCTTGAGATGGCGCATCGCCAGATCCTGCCCGCCGCACTGAAGTATCAGGAGCGCATCCTCTGCGTGGTCGAAAAAAAGAAGGGGCTTGACATCGGACCGATACCCGAGAACCGCATACTGAGAAAGCTCAACCTTCTCTGCGCCAAGCTGCTTGACTCGATGGAAGACCTCGAAAACGCGATAACTAATGCGCCCAGGGAAAAACTTGAGGATATCGCCCGATACTGGCATGACACGGTACTCCCGCTCATGGGCAGGCTCCGCGACACAGCCGACAATATTGAGCGCCTGACAGACGGCTCACTGTGGCCATTCCCTACATATGGCGAGCTGCTTTTCAGGATTTGACGGATAATAATCATACAGGATTTGCGATCCTTTAGATCAACTTCAAAGGAGTTTGTATTATGGGTCTTGTTGTGAGCGGACTTACAAAAAGATACGGAGATAAGACCGTAGTCGACGATCTCAGCTTCGAGCTGCAGAAGCCGGGTGTTTACGCGCTCCTGGGAACGAACGGCGCCGGAAAGACGACTACTATCCGTATGATCCTCGGGATATTGGCCAGGGACGGCAGCCAGGCTTTGTGGAACGGCTCCCCCATTGACACCGCCACATGCAATGTAGGATATTTGGCCGAAGAGCGGGGACTCTATCCCAAGTATTCCCTCATGGACCAGCTGCTCTATTTTGCCACACTTCGCGGTCTGTCAAAATCAGATGCAAAAAGGCGTATAAAAGAGCTGGCACAGCGTCTGGATGTGGAGGAATACCTGTACCCGGGATCTGCTCCTGTCAAATTTCCAGCTTTCGAAGTTAAGCCGGGAGCCCGGGGCCGTGCGGCAAAAACAAGGTCGCAGAAGCCCATGAAAGCCGAGCAGCTGTCAAAAGGCAACCAGCAAAAAATCCAGTTGATGATAGCCTTGGTATCCGACCCTGAACTTATCATACTCGATGAACCGTTTTCCGGACTTGACCCGCTGAATACCGACCTTTTCAAATCGATAATCCGCGAGGAGATCGCCAAAGGAAAGTATATAATAATGTCAAGTCACCAAATGGCGGCAGTTGAGGAATTCTGCACGGATATAACCATCCTCGACAGATCCAGGGCAGTTTTGCAGGGCAACCTGAACAATATAAAGAAGAGTTACGGCAGAGTAAATCTGACTCTGAAAACCGAGCAGGATATAACCGAATACATTAAACAGTCGGAGATCGAAATCGTCTCGGAGAAGGAGTATGAATACCACCTGAAGGTTTCGGGCGAACGGCAGGCAAACGATTTCCTGGCCAGGCTGATCGCGGACAAGGTCACGGTAATAACCTTCGACCTGCGTGAACCTTCCCTCCACGAGATCTTTGTCGATATAGCAGGCGGTGAAAATCATGAGCCCGCTTAATTCAAAACTTGCCGGAACCGGAAAGGTCTACCGCTTTACACTAAAGCAGTACTCAAAAAACAAGGCAAATATGATCATTTCCGCGATTTTGCTTGTTGCCGCACTGGTAAGCGTTCCTGTCATGTCGCTGGTGATGGGAGGAAGTGCAAAAACTGAAACTCCCCATATGGTCAGTGACAATAAAGTCAGTGACATTTCGGCCGTTTGGATCCGCAACGATACAGGTTATGATCTGGCAACCGGTAATTTGGAGAGGGACGATGTTTTCGGCAGGGTCGAGTTTCGCAGTGCGGATTTTGATGCAAATACATATAAAGAGCATATAGGACCGCAAGAAGCGTTCGTTGAGATCTGTTTTGACAGTTCGAAAAATTCCTATGTCATAAGAGCCCATGCGTCAGATGATACATTCCTGCATGGCTCCGACCTGTATCATCTGACCTCCCAAATCTCAATGCTGTTTGAGCAGTCAAGGCTTCAGAGTCTTGGAATAACTGAAGATCAGTTGTCGATAATTACGTCCGGATATTATTCGGCATCAATGAACCTGGATGAGTACCGCAAAGATAATAACGGCATAAATTTTGAGTCCAGGTTTGCAATCCAGTACATCTACTCTTTCTCTTTTCTTGCGCTCTGCATCCTCTCTACCAGCTATATCATCCGTTCGGTCATAGAGGAAAAGGATTCAAGGCTGGTGGAGACATTGATGGTAAGTGTAAAGCCTCTGGCATTGATAGCAGGCAAGATCCTTGCAGTGATGACTTATATCTTCCTGCTGCTTGTTTCTCTGACAGCAGCTTTTGCTTTTTCGTGGTATTTCAGCAGCATGATCATGGACACCGCTCCGGTCAGTCAGTTCCTGGCACGGTCCGGCTTTATTTCAGGCCCGCTGAATATCAGCCCGATGACGATCGTTATCGTGTTAGTTTCGCTTGCACTGGCTTACCTGACGGTTTCGATCATAACCGGGATCTCAGGTTCATGTTGTACAAGCATGGAGGACATGGACGGTGCTTATGTTGCTGTGGTCCTCATTATCATGTTCGGGTACCTGGTATCCAGTATAACAGCATTTATTGAAGACCCGGGAGTTGTCACTTTCATTACCCTCTTCCCTGTCATTTCGATTTATACGGCACCGACCAGGTACATATTGGGTGACATCGGCTTTGGCATGCTTTTGCTGTCATGGGTCATACAGGTTTTTGTCATCGCTTATCTTTTCCGGTTCTGTTCCAAAGTTTATGCAGATTTGATCATTCACACGGGCAGCCGCATAAGGTTCAAAGAGCTGATATCGATGGCCGGAAAGGGTGAAAAGGAGGACATATGATGAAGACCGGACTTAAGGGTTATAGAAAGGTTTTCTCCTTTACTTTTTCGCAGCAGGTGCAAAAAAAGGGTTACAGGAATGCCACGATCATCGTAGCCCTGCTGTGCCTGCTTGTCCCTGCAATAGTCATGTCATTGGTTGAGATAACCGGAAGGGGCAATAGTGAAGACCGGCAAGCAGCGGAATGCAGAGCTGACAGGATCCATGTTGTAGACAAATCCCCGGACCCGGTCGGAGATCTGAGCTTCCTCAACGACCTGGGTTTCGAAGGCTGCGATCATTTTGAATACATATACTTCGGAATGGATGAGGAACAGGCAATAAGGCAGGCGGGAGAGCGCACACTCCTGCTGATCATCGATAATCAGAACGACGGATACAGCATAAATGTCATCATTCCGGAAATTTCTGATCTGAGCAGCAACGACGCGGAGATATACCGAGGATTCATACACTCGAATTTCCGTTTTGTCCTGTTCAAAAAGACGGGAACGGATATGAGCAGGCTTTCCGAACTGTCGATCCCCGTTGTGATCGAGTTCGATACGGTCGATGACGGATCCGTGCAGGAAAAGGGGTCGGATATTGCCAGGGAAATCATGACGATAGTGCTTCCATTTGTGAACATCATGGTACTGTACTTTATGATTTTGATGTACGGACAAAGCGTTGCCAACAGCGTCATTACGGAAAAGTCCTCGAAGCTGATGGACTTTTTCCTGATCGCCATAAAACCGCAGGCTCTGGTAATGGGCAAAATGCTGGCTATTGCCTTCTCGGGCCTTTTGCAACTGACAATATGGCTGGCAAGCCTGTTTGGCGGGTTTGCCGCCGGTACTTATATCGTCAAACTCATCGATCCGAATACGGAAATGGGCCTCATCAGTTTTTTTGACACGCTGGATCTTTTCTCCGGCATGTTCAGCCTGCCTGCCATTTTCATAGCCCTTCTAATAGTCATTGCGGGATTCCTGCTTTACTGCTCCCTTGCGGCGATCGGCGGTTCGATGGCCGGTAAACCGGAAGACTTGACTTCAACCAACTTCCTATTTACGCTTTCGCTTGTAGCAAGCTTTCTTTGCTCCATATACGCCGGCGGGAGGGGCAATGTACTGTCTTCATCGGAACAATGGCTGAACTGGTTCCCTTTGACTTCGATCCTGGTGACGCCCGGCAGGGTCCTTCTCGGAGATATTTCAACAGCAGCAGCACTCGGTTCCCTGGTCGTCGTATTGGCGTGCACTCTTTTGCTTGTCCTTCTGGCAGGAAAAATCTACAGCATGCTTTCGCTGCACAAGGGCAATCCGCCCGGCATAGGCAAGGTGATCGGAATGCTGCGCAGCAATAAAAACTGAAGCACAAGTTTATATAAGCGCGAAAACGCAATTAAAAGTTTAATAAGCGTAAATCACACTCAAAAATACTTTCAGGACGTGTCTGATGGCCTATAGCCTGTCTGACACGTCCTGATCATGTTTTATGTCCTTATTTGATCATAATCTGAAGTAGTCGATACCGGCTTCAAAAATCGGCTGATGCTTATCGTACGGAATGTTCTTTGCGATAAATTTGCCGGCGCGTTCCGTATGCCCCATTTTGCCCAATATGCGCCCGTCAGGACTGATGA
>JAAYMG010000313.1 GCA_012521525.1 Clostridiales bacterium
AATCAGGAACGCAGGGGCGGTATTTCTTGGTGCATATTCCCCCGAGCCTCTCGGAGACTACATTGCGGGACCCAGCCACGTCCTTCCCACCTCGGGAACGGCCCGCTTTTTCTCACCGCTTTCCGTTGATTCGTTCCTGAAAAAGATGATCGTGATAGAGTATTCGAGGGACGCGTTGAGCAACGAAGCGGGAAAGATAGCAACTTTTGCAGAGGCTGAAGCACTGACGGCACATGCAAATTCTATACGCGTTAGATTCGAAAGTTAAACATTGCTGACAACGATAAACGATAAGTATGCGCTTGACGATAAGCGTCTGATCCAAACTTTTTAAGCATTAAAATCCGGATAAATGCCGCGCTAAAAGGCTGCTGTTTGGCCGGTAACAGTATCCCAATATTTGATAGTCTTATTTGAATCTAAAGTAATCTTTTTGCTACATTGATACTCATATCTAAAACATAGTTACATCTGAAAGAGAGGGTCACTCATGGCTGAACTCAAAAAAAGAGAGTCCCGCCGGAAAAGGACAACTAAAGAAACCGATATCGATGTTTACCTCTGCCTGGACGGCGGTGATATTAAAGTCGACACCGGCATCGGGTTCTTTGACCACATGCTTTCTTCTTTTGCCTTCCATGGGGGATTTGGACTGGAAATATCAGCAAAAGGAGATCTTGACGTAGATTTCCATCATACCGTTGAAGATAGCGGTATCGTTCTCGGTACAGCTTTGCGGGAAGCTATGGGGGACAAGGCAGGCATCCGGCGCTTTGCGGATGTACACATACCGATGGATGATGCGTTGAGTTTTGCCGCAATCGATGTGAGCGGCCGCCCCTGGCTGACTTTTGAAGCAGCTTTTCCCCAGGCGATGATCGGAAGCTACGACAGCTGTCTGACCGAAGAATTTTTCCGGGCATTCGCGATGAATGCCGGTATCACAATGCACTTAAGGGTGCTTTACGGTTCAAATTCACACCACATGACAGAATCACTGTTCAAGGCTGCAGCAAGAGCATTGCGTGAAGCGATGGTCATTAGCGACAACGTGTTGCCCTCAACAAAGGGGGTACTGTAAAAATGATTGTTATACCATCAATTGACCTCAAGGATGGCAAGTGCGTGCGTCTAAGAAAAGGAGACTTTGAAACAGTCCATAAAGTAGCCGAGGATCCAGTTCACACCGCTAAAAATTATGAAGCCGAAGGAGCACAGTTACTCCACATAGTTGATTTGGACGGTGCTTTGAATGGAAAAGGTATCAACGGAGACATCATACAGTCGATCGCATACCGGACAGGACTTATGATCCAGCTTGGCGGCGGTTTACGAAACATGGATTCATTAAAGTGGGCCGACAGCATAGGGGTCAACAGGATGGTCATAGGTTCAGCCGCAGCGGAGGATCCCGATTTTGCTGCGAAGGCAGTCGAAGTGTTTGGCGACAGGATCGTCGTAGGGATCGACGCAAAGGACGGCATAGTTCGGACCTCAGGTTGGACCAAAAGCTCGGGCATGGATTATCTTGAATTCGCGCGAAGGATATCGGAAACAGGTGTAAAGTATATTATCTATACAGACATAGATACGGATGGCATGCTGTCAGGTCCTTCTATAGGCAACTTGAAGGCATTGCAAAATGCTGTAGATTGTGAGATCATCGCTTCGGGCGGAATTTCAGGCATAGAGGATCTGATCGAACTCAAACATCTGGGAGTTTATGGGGCAATAATAGGAAAAGCATTATACGCCGGGCTGATCGATCTTAAGGAGGCTATAGATAAGTGCCGTTGAATGATGTTGATAAAAATATTGAACGATGCTTTGAAAAGACCGGCCTAATACCGGCGATAGTGCAAAACGCCGCAACGGGCGAGGTTTTGATGGTCGGCTTTTGCAACAAGGAAGCCCTTCGAAAAACGGTGGATACCGGAACGGCATGGTTTTACAGCAGGTCAAGGCAATGCCTGTGGAACAAAGGGGAGACCTCGGGAAATTTCCTTTATGTCCGGGAAATCGTTGCGGACTGTGACTGGGATGCAATACTATATAAATGCGTTCCTGCAGGACCGACATGCCATACCGGTGAGCGATCATGTTTTCACAATTCTATATGGAAACAGGCTTCAAAGGAGGAAAGCCAGGATGGATAGACCATTCGATTCACTTTATCAGGTGATTTTGAGCAGACGGGAAAATCCTGTTGAAGGTTCATATACCGCATATCTTTTTGGACAAGGTATCGACAAGATACTCAAGAAGGTCGGCGAGGAGTGCGCAGAAGTTATCATAGCCGCTAAAAACGCAAGCAGAAAAGACACTGTCTATGAAATTTCCGACCTTATCTATCATCTGTTGGTGCTGATGGCTGAAATGGGAATAACCCCGGATGAAATCGATGCCGAACTGGCAGCCAGATCCAGTAAGCAGGGAAACCTCAAGGAACCAAAAAGCGTAGACCGTAACACGTGAAATCAAAGCACTACACCGTTTAATTCCTTTGTCGTTATAATCAGTATTTTTTGACTAGCTCCAAATTCGCAACTATTGTATATAGATGGATCGTTCTTTGGCTCGTTCTTCATCATGTTGCGATGATCTGCCCCTCCGGGTCCTAATGTAGAGGGATCAAACCTTTCAGGCAGGTATTCCGGGAACAGGATATCATTCTAAAAAACAGATATAAACTCGTCAAACGATTTGAAGCTGTAGTATGGTACTGAGTAGTGACCGCAGCCACGTAAGAAAATCGATATAAAGCCAATAATTATGGGTAAAATTGCACCTATTAGAAGCATGGCGAGCAGGTATTATAAGCAAAGCACTAATTTTTCCCGTTTCATAACAATGCACCTGCCATATGAACTGTTGCAGTGTTTGGGAATCGAAAGAAATTCATTGACATACTACATAAATGACCAAGCAGGTTTGCTTATGTTCATAGACAAAAAGCGTAATAACACTCATTTGAGACAATACTGACAAATGACACTGTTACATAAAAAACACTGTTACACATTCCAGGATACTCAACTGTGCAACAGTGTTTTATATTTTTTAATCAGTTATCAATTCGATCAACGGAAAATCGGTTCGCCGTCTGAATTAAACAGGGGCAGCTGCTCCAGATATATGATGTCGTCACGCTTGCACGCATCGCCTTCGGCCAATACTGCCATTCGTCCGGCTATGATGCCGCCTGCGCTTTCGACGAGCTCTTCTATAGCAGATAGGGAAGCGCCTGTGCTTATCACGTCGTCTACTATCAGGACGCGGCGCCCGCGCATCTTTTCAACGTCGGAGCCGTCAATACACAGTGTCTGTACGTTCTCGGTAGTGATCGACTTGACATGGACTGAGAAAATGTCGCGCATGTAAAGCTTGGCAGCTTTCCTTGCTATGATGTAGTCCTTGCCGGCCTGTCTCGCCATTTCATAGACAAGCGGGATGCCTTTGGACTCTGCCGTGATCAGCACATCATACTCGGGAGCCCTTTCGAGGAGTGCTTTTGCGGCTGCCTGTGTCATCTCAACATCCCCGAAGATGATAAAGGCGGCAATATACAAGTCCTTCGAAATCCTGCACAGGGGCAGTTTTCTCTCAAGTCCTGCGATTTTCATGGTATAGTAACTCATCAGATCATCTCCATTATTTATTACAAACACAACTATAATACTATCATAAGTCGGGATTTGAAGCAATAAAAAATTCCTGTCATATGCAAGTCTGGCAAATACCTCCCAATATATTGACGCTGTTTTTTGGATGGAGTATACTTATTAGTAAAGGTTTTGGGAGGTAAAAAATGAACGATGTCTTTGTTGAGCAGATAATCGAGAAGCGGCAGGACCTAAAATCCACATTGAAAAAGCTGGGTATATTTTTTGCCGCGTTGCTGATCTCGTCGGTGTTTCTGGTCATCGGAATATTGAGATTCATTTTTCCCGCGGTCTTTGCCCTGTGCATGTACGGAGCATTCAGGTTCGTTAAGGATCAAAACATAGAATTTGAGTACTCTTTTACTAACGGTGAGCTCGATATCGACAGGATCATAGGACGCCGGAAAAGGAAAAGCGAGCTGTCCGTCAGGGTGCGCAAGTTTGAGATCATGGCACCGATGGTTGAGAAGTACAGAAAAGAATATGAAACCCAAAACATAGTCAGGATCGTGGATGCATCGTCTTCGCCTGTATCTGGATCCCGCTGGTTTGCCAGGTTCAATGACGACTCGGGGCTTACTACCCTGTTGATTTTTGAACCCAATGAACGCCTTATCAATGCTATAAGCAAATATATACCCGGTAAGTTGAAGCAATAGCTTTAGTATATGTATTTAACATCTACGCGATGGATATGGATCTGATTTTCAGGAACTACATGCATATATAATATTTTTTAGGCGTGATTTAAGATGCCGGTTGTCGGAGTAGGACTTGACTTACTTGATATTTCAAGGATGGAAGATAAAATAGGCAGTTCAATTTTTATGGATAAGGTATTTACCAAAGCTGAGCAGGCATATATATCCGGACGGGGCAAGTTCACCGCTGCTTCGGCTGCCGGAATTTTCTGTGCAAAGGAAGCCTTTGTCAAGGCCGTCGGAGAAGGCCTTTCGATACCCCTGAGGGAAATCGAGGTTTGCCGTGACGAGCGCGGCAAGCCGTTTCTGACTTTGCATGGCAGTACAGGGGACCAATTTTCTGAGTTGGAGATAAACTTGTCAATCACACATACAGATACTACCGCTGCCGCTGTTGTAGTGTTATCAAAGGCTTAGCTTTACTTATTGGGTATGTGTATTAATCATTTACATTTAATCATCTACACTTACTTTTATATTCTGTCAGCATAGTTGTGTTCTCCGTAATGTGTCGTCCATAATTCTAGATGAATGGATTTCGGAAGGGTCCGTTATGGTCATATATGAAAGCAGATTTGTAAGGGAAATGGATAGAGCGGCGATAGCTTCAGGTATTCCGTCACTCGTTTTAATGGAACGAGCGGCTTACGGAATATACGAATGTGCTGCGCGGGTACTTGGAAATGTATACGGTAAGAAAATCGTGATCTTTTCGGGTACCGGCAACAACGGAGGAGATGGGCTGGCATTTGCCCGAATAGCGAAAAAAGAAGGGGCAGATGTTCATTGTTTCCTCACGGGCGATCCCGGGAGGATGACTGCTGACACCGCCGAAAATTACAGGCTCATTAGGAACGATGGGATCGATCCCGTTCGTTTTCAGCCTGATAATAAATCACATGCGGATACTGTGCGTGATGCCGATCTGATAATTGATGCGATTTACGGTATCGGATTTCATGGCAAGTTATCGGGCACAGCAGCCGAGGCCGCTAAAATCATCAATACAAGCAAAGCGCCTGTTATAGCCGCAGATATACCTTCCGGAGCGGAAGCCGATTCGGGGCTCGTTTCCGAAGGCTGCGTCATAGCGGATCATACAGTGACTTTTACATGTCTTAAGCCTGCGTTGTGCATACAACCCGCTAAATCTTACTGCGGTGAGATAACGGTTCACGATATTGGGATACCCCAAAGCTGTATAGACGAAGCATTTGAATCAGAAAATGCCAGGGAACCGTACCATTCGATAGAACTGATTGACGGCAGCTTCCTGAGAGGTCTACTGCCGCCAAGAAAGGCTGACAGCCACAAAGGCAACTATGGAAAAGTACTTGTAGTAGGGGGCAGAGTTGGTTATACAGGAGCTCCATACCTTGCAGCTCTATCAGCATACCGTACCGGTTCAGGACTTGTATATATGGCAGTACCTGAAAGCATATATGAAATTGAAGCTTCAAAGTGCGCTGAAATAATATGCCTGCCATTTGAGAGTTCAAACGGCGGTTTTTCATCAAGGGCCGCAGACAGCCTGATATCTCTTGCGGAGAAATGTGATGTATGCGTGATCGGGCCCGGACTCGGCCTGAATGAGGACACTGTGCTTTTGACGGAGGAGCTCCTGAAGCGGATCGCTATACCTGTCGTGCTTGATGCCGACGGCATAAATGCCATAGCCGGGAATATAAATATATTGGCTGAAAGAGCATCGCTTCGACGGTGTACCGTCATCACTCCTCATGACGTTGAGTTTGGCCGTATCGGCGGCGACCTGTCATATGGACGGATATATGCTGCAAGAGCAGTGTCGG
>JAAYMG010000314.1 GCA_012521525.1 Clostridiales bacterium
AGATCGTCGGCAGGGGCCGCAACCGCCGGGAGCTGGGACGGAATGCTCTCTCCCACGCGGAAATCGAGGCGATCGACGAGGCATGCAGGGCGCTGGGCGGATGGCGGCTGTGGAAATGTTCCCTTGTCGTGACTCTTGAGCCATGTCCAATGTGCGCGGGTGCCATTATCAATGCGAGGATCCCGCAAGTCTTTTTCGGAGCCGCTGACCCGAAAGGCGGTGCCTGCGTAAGCGTGACTAACCTGTTCGATCTTCCATTCAACCACAAGCCTGAAGTTACAGGCGGTATCCTGAGCGATGAATGCGCATCGCTTCTCAGTGGGTTCTTTAAAAAGCTGAGGAAGTAAGCAGATTTTACACAGATCCCGGCTGCCGACTTTCAGGTTTTACGATGTTCAAAAATAACCATTTAAAACTTGCTTACTGACAATTAATTTTTGTTGACAAACAGGCAGCTTTCTAATATAATGTTCAATGCACTGCGAAAACACATATGGCGGCATAGCTCAGTTGGCTAGAGCATTCGGTTCATACCCGACAGGTCGGTGGTTCAAATCCGCCTGCCGCTACCAGACGGCCCGTTGGTCAAGGGGTTAAGACACCGCCCTTTCACGGCGGAGACAGGAGTTCGATTCTCCTACGGGTCACCAAGGCAAAACTGACGAGAGCAACGGTTGATCGTTTCTCTCGTCAGGCCCTATTTATACTTGAAAGTATATCGGTCTTGGAGGCATAGCTCAGCTGGGAGAGCACCTGCCCCACACGCAGGGGGTCACAGGTTCAAGTCCTGTTGTCTCCACCAATAGGATTTGTACTTTCACGAAGAAACCCGAACGCAGCGTTCGGGTTTCTTTGTGTTTAAATGTCTATAATGATTTTGATATCAGTTCTGCAATATATACTTATACAGCATCTTCTGTTTAGCAATGATTTGTGGATCAGTATTGAGTCATCTGCGAAATATGATCCCTGCCTCGGATTTTCATCTTTTCTATGGAATTGATCGACGTTCTGTATTAAACTCTATTATGGAAGACCCTGTGATCAGATAAAATCTGTTGACCTCATAAGATCGGAGTCCAAACATGCGATCGTTCAAAATGATTTTGCCTGACTACGTGCAATATGCAATAGAAGCGCTTGAGAAGCGGGGCTATGATGCTTATGTCGTCGGCGGCTGCGTACGTGACTCCCTGATGGGCAGGCAGCCGCATGACTGGGACATTACCACAAATGCGATCCCTGATCGGATACGGGAAGTTTTCTCCGGTCATCCGCAGGTTTTGGACGGCCTCAAACACGGCACCGTCACAGTTATTTTTGACCATAAACCCGTTGAGATAACGACCTACCGGATAGACGGCAATTATTCCGACGGACGCAGGCCGGACAGCATAGCCTTTACCTCCGATCTGACCGAAGACCTTGCACGCAGGGATTTCACCGTCAACGCATGCGCTTATGGCAGGGAAGGGCTGATCGATCCTTTCGGGGGAGCGGAAGATATAGAGGCCCGTTTGATCCGTGCCGTGGGTGACCCCGAATGCAGATTCAGCGAGGATGCACTCCGCATCCTTCGGGCGATGCGTTTCGCTTCCGAACTGTCATTTTCAATAGAATCCAAGACAAAAGAGGCTATGCTGCGCTGCATGCCCCTTCTCAAAAAAATATCGCAGGAACGGATCAAGGAAGAACTTTCCAGGACATTGATGGGCAATAACGTGCAAAACGTTCTGGACGAGTTTCGTGATATTTTGCTTTTTCTGATACCTGAACTTGAACCTCTCGCGACCGCCGCAGGGCAGGAGAAGTGTCATACAGACTTATTGAGCCTTTCTGTAAATGCGATCGCCCTTTCCGAGCGGATCCTTTCGCTGCGTATAGCGCTGTTGATGCTGGGAATAAGTAAAACACGCTGCCATGACTTCCCGGATTCAGCGATCGGCAATAAAGCTTCGCTATATACATCGGCACGGTCCGCTTCATCGCAGGCATCCGATACGTCGGACAGGGTCGTTGAAAATATCCTCAGAAGGATGCGATTCCCCGGACAAATCATAAACCAGGTATCCGTCATTTTACGTTATGCGGATCTGTCCATACCGCCTGATCCTGTTGCAGTAAAGAGGGTATTGCGTCTTACGGGGATCGAGTCCTTCAGACTCATACTTAAGGCAAAGCGCGCAGCAGCCCTGTCTAAGATCCGCGCCTTATACAAATCATGTCAACAGGACGGGAGTCTGCAGATAAGTCATACGCAAAACGACGCTGCACGCTTAAGAGAGACGGAAGCTCTTGAAAACATATTGGATGCGCTTATCGAGCAGGGGGCATGTATATTTTTGAGCGACCTGGCCGTAAGGGGCGACGATCTTATCGAAATCGGTATCCCAAAGGGAAAAATGATAGGGGAGACCCTGAACAGGCTGCTTGACCTTGTTGTCGAAGGAAAAATAGAGAACAAAAAGGACGCGCTTCTGGCAGAAGCACGCAGGATCATCAGTTAGGGTACCGGGAATACAAAAGAGGAGCCTTTTTACGGGCTCCTCCATTTTTATGCTCTACTTTTATGCCATCAATAGGCAAGTCTTTCTTCAAGCCACGATTCCAGTCCCTCGATGGGAATGCGTACCTGCTCCATCGAATCACGCATACGTACCGTAACGCATTTGTCTTCAAGTGAGTCAAAGTCGAATGTGATGCAGTACGGAGTGCCGATCTCATCCTGGCGGCGGTAACGCTTTCCTATGGATCCCGCCTCGTCATAGTCCACCATGAACTTCTTCAGCAGGGATTCATAAATCGGGAACGCATGCTCCCCAAGCTTCTTCGAAAGCGGCAGGACGGCAGCCTTGAAGGGAGCCAGAGCGTGATGCAGGTGCAATACGACCCTGACGTCGTTTTTCTCCGCATCGAGCACTTCCTCGTCATAAGCGTCGATCAGAAATGCCAGCGCTACGCGGTCTGCGCCAAGCGAAGGCTCAACGACATATGGTATATACTTCTCACCGGTTTCGGGGTCCATGTACTCCATTGACTCCCCGGAATATTCCTGGTGCGATTTGAGGTCGAAGTCGGTCCTGTCGGCGATGCCCCACAGTTCGCCCCATCCGAAGGGGAAGAGGAATTCGAAGTCGGTAGTTGCCTTTGAATAGTGGCTCAGTTCCTCGGGGGAGTGATCCCTGAGTCGCAGGTTTTCCTCCTTCATTCCCAATTCCAGCAGCCAGTTCCTGCAGAATTCACGCCAGTATGCGAACCACTCCAGGTCGGTACCCGGCTTGCAGAAGAACTCCAGCTCCATCTGCTCGAACTCGCGGGTGCGGAATGTAAAGTTGCCGGGAGTTATTTCGTTCCTGAACGACTTTCCTATCTGGGCAACGCCGAACGGCACCTTTTTCCTCGTCGTCCTTTGGATGTTCCTGAAATTGACGAAGATGCCCTGGGCGGTCTCCGGCCTCAGATATATCTGCGAAGCGGACTCTTCGGTAACGCCCTGGAACGTCTTGAACATCATGTTGAACTTTCTGATTTCGGTAAACTCGGATTTGCCGCAGTGCGGGCAGGGGATCTTTTTCTCGCGGATATATTGTGAGAGTTCCTCGTTTGAAAGTCCCTCAACCTGCATGGATATGCCGTTTTCCTTGTTGTAATCCTCCACAAGCTTGTCCGCCCTGTGGCGCATCTTGCACGACTTGCAGTCTATGAGGGGGTCATTGAAGTTTACGACGTGGCCGGACGCCACCCAGACCTGCGGGTTCATGAGAATGGCCGAGTCGAGACCCACGTTGTACGTGCTTTCCTGGACGAATTTCTTCCACCAGGCCTTTTTCACATTGTTTTTGAACTCCACGCCCAGCGGACCGTAGTCCCAGGAATTTGCCAGTCCGCCGTATATTTCGGATCCCGGGTAAACGAACCCGCGGCTTTTGCACAGGGCAACTATCTTGTCCATGCTCTTATCGGTGTTCTTCATACTCTTATTCATCGCCCATTCCATAAAATCATTTTTATACCATAGTTCCTGTATTATACGTTATTGGAACTTTTACGTCAAGTATATGGCGGTATAATGTGCGTTCAACCTGCAATAATGTAAATCTGATCTGCATGATGCCGATCCGGAGCCTGTGATGTCACTATCATAACGCTGTCGCCCACAGACAGATCAGACATGTTCCCGGTAATTATGGAATGATCATGCTCTACAACATAAATACCGGTATCTTTGTCATATATATATGCTTTTGAGCTGACAACAACTATCCCGTCGCTCACGATCGAGACGGTCCCCGCAATATCATCATAAACCTCGAAGCTGTATTCCCCCCATTCCGACACGGTGTAGAAATACAGCCCTTCAGCCAGGTCTCCGAAGGCCTCTCCTACGGACAACGTCCCTTCCTTTCCGTCCTCAAATACCGGGTATGTGTAGACGACCTTTCCGGACGGTGAGACCGTGATCGTTGGCCCGCCGGTTATGAAAACGGTTTGGGGATCCTGTGCGGCCTTGCTGGCGGAAATCAGAAAAACTGCCTTTGCGATATTGTTCTCATGCACCGCGATTCCTCTTGCAACTTCATATTCGAGCGCTTTGCCGATACCCGTATAAGTCTTTGCGGCTCCGGTCTCCCGGTTGTAGCTGACATAAACAGTCCTGTTATTCGAATAGATGCCCGTTCCAGCAAGGTTCGGATCTCCGAAGTCAAAATTGCCGCTCAGCTCAGCAGCATACACTTTTTCCGTAGACAGTGCGACAAGACTTTCGCTGCCGCCGTTTCCGCCATCGTCATCCCACGATGTGAATGCCGCAACCTTGCCAGCCAACTTATTTTCACCTTGTGTATTCGGATCGAAGCAGTCCTGGAATTCACTTTTGGACATGGAGCTTATAAGCTTGCCGTTCAGGCTGCCGACCCTTCTGACACCAACAGTTCCGTCCTCAAACAGGAGCCTGGCATAAGCGATCTGTTCATAGTCCGGCCAGGGTCCAAAAAACGCAGCAGTGTCAAGTACATATGCGTACTGACGGGCCGTGTTATCCCCGGGTGCGGTAATGAATATAATATGTCCTCCGCCGTCCAGATAAAATTTGAACTCCCTGTAGAAATTGTCTCCGTCCGCGATCCATTCCGAAAACGTTATGGAATCGGTTTCTCCGCCATCAATATCATCGAACGCAAGAGAGGACGCGCCGTATAGAACGCCGTCTATTGTCGCTTTACCATATGCCGGTATGCATGATGTCATCTTACCGGTAAATGAACCGGCCTTCCTCACGATCAGCTTTCCGCCGGATTCATATGCCAGTACGACATCGTCGACATTCAGGGCCGAAAAATCATCTACATTCTTTGAATTCCAATTACCGGGTATGCGGTCGAACCTGAGGCTTCCTTCACCGGTCGCCCTTTTTGCCGTCACTGTGGCAGCTCTCTCAACGATCTTTACCATGTAGTCGACTTTCCCGTCGCTGTCGTTGTCAATAGCGGTAAGCTTTTCTCCGGCACCGTTGGAACCAAACTCTTCAAATAACGGTGGGCCGAAAGATTTCGTGACACAGACAGGATAATCATTGCCTATAGTTAAACCGCTTTGGGAAAGCCAATACCGCAAAGAGTTTTTGTCGCTCTCTCTTTTGTCATTCAGTTCCGAGTATGTAGTGACGGTCCTGTTTATAGGTCTTATGTTAGCCTCTCCGTATATATTGCTAAAACTATCACCTATTGTATAAATTATTACCGACTTTCCGAGGTCTTCAAACTTTGTGGAGACGCTATAAGTACCCGGTCTGCCCGTTCCGCTCTCCGGCACTTCAATGACTGTTTTACCTTTAAGGGACGGATCGGTCTCCTCGTTAGCCGCAACTACTCCTATGACCTTCTCAAGATCGAAGAACTGCTTTCCAAACGTTTGAACGGAAAATATCCGGTTTTTGCTTTTGTCATAGCTGACTGTCCGGGCTTCGATCATGTTTTTCGTCAGAAGAGCCGCGTCGCCCCTCGTTACATTGAGGTCAGGATTTCCCGAGTATCCGGCAGTCAGACCGGCGTCGACCGCCGCGCCGATAACGTTGAATTTCCAGTAGACATTGTTAGTAAAGCCCTCGATCTCGGGGTCGTATCCAAGGGCCGCAAGAAGGATCTTCATATATTCGATCCCGGTTATCAGGCCGTCGGGGTCAAATTTCCCGTTCCCCTTTCCGGCGGCATAGCCTTTCAGCACCAAATAATTTATGTATCCGGTGCCCCAGTAGTTTTCGGGCACATCGGCAAACAGTGTGAACCCTATTTTTTTATATTTGTCTGCGTTATCGTCAAAACCCGTTCTTGCCACATATACCAGCTTGGCTGCCTGAGCCCGTGTGAGATATCCGTCCGGATCAAGCCTTCCGTCGCCATAGCCGCGCATTATACCCAGGCTGCTCATCATTTGCAGGGATTCTACGATCTCTGCCGGATAGTCATGTGTGATGTCGGCGGTTGACATACCTAAAGACGTGCCTGTCCGGGCGATGCCAAGAGCAAGAACTATGAATATGGAAATGGCGCGTTTTGCCACCGAAAATTCCTCCCTGGTATTCCAATTCTTTATAATTAAAACATTTTATACGTTATGTAATCACATATGCCGTACACGCAAATTTAACACAACTTTCAACAATTGTCAATATTTTTAGGGATATAATGGCTGAATTGCCTGAAATTTTAAGAATATCCGAACAATTTCATTGTATTATTGATTTTATCGATCAGGCAATGACCTGCATAAAGCATATATCAAAGGAAATACTGTTAATGTCTGAACGGCGATCCGGCTGCCGTTTGATCGTACGTTTTTCACGACCCTGACCCCGGATGCGGGAGAAAAGGAGGATTATATGCAGGTCAAGGAAAATGTCAGGCATGTCAAGGAACTGATGAGTACCGGTGTCGTTACCGTTACACCTGGGGAAACTGCAGTCCGAGCCGCCCATCTTATGGCGAGGCACAATATCGGGGCTCTTCCTGTTTGCGATCTCGACGGGAAGTTGAAGGGGATCCTTACGGACCGTGATATCGTGCTGCGCTGTATCGCCGCCGACAATGACCCGGAAAACACGCAGGTGAGCGATATCATGACAAAAAACGTTATCACCATATCTCCGGAAGAAGATATCAGAAAAGCCTCGAAGCTCATGGCGGACTATCAGATCAGAAGGCTGCCCGTGATCGAAAACGAACAGGTCGTAGGCATGCTATCCCTTGGAGACCTTGCAAGGACGCAAAAGTTCGACATGGAAGCATCAAAGGCCTTGAGCGAGATTTCTTCAAACATAAAAAAGCTTTAGCGTCTCCTGAGAAAGAAACAACACAGCTGATATATTTGTCCCGGATCTCCAAATCTGTCGGAGATCATGTAATCTTTCGGCTATATAATAATAAAAATGAGAGCCTGACTATCGAAGTCGGCTCTCACAGTGTCTTATAAAGCGTCTTTTTTTTCAATAGAGGAGGTCTTACGGTACAATGAACGAACTCCGGTTCATGTCGATTTCTGCTTCGTCCATCAGCTTGAAAGTGATCTCCAGATACTTGCCGTTGCGGTAAACTTTAACCGTAAACAGATCTCCGGCAACGTATTCCTCTTTTATTTTGTTTATATCGGAAGCGGTCTTTACTTCCTTGCCCTGCGCCTCAACTATTATGTCATTTACCTGAAGCCCCTGCTTATAGGCATCGGAATCCGGATGGACATAGTATACCGCGACGCCTTGCGGAACATTGAAGTACCTTGCCTGGCTTTCTGAGATCGTCTTTACATTGATCCCTATGGACGGGCGTCCTCTTACATATCCGTACTGGATCAGTTCATCGATGATCGGCTTTGCCGTATTTGTCGGTATGGCAAACCCGAGACCTTCTATATTGTTGTAGTAGTCCTGCATCTTCAGGGTGTTTATTCCTATTACCTGTCCGTATTTGTTTATCAGCGGTCCACCGGAATTGCCCGAGTTTATCGCCGCGTTGGTCTGGATAAGGGTCATCGTCCGCTCTTCAACGACCACGTCGCGGTTTATGGCCGAAATTATGCCGTCGGTCACGGTTCCCATAAGGTCCAGTCCCAGCGGGTTGCCGATCGCGACCGCCAAATCGCCCACTTTGAGTGCGTCGGAATCTCCGAATTCCGCAGGAATAAGGTTTTTGGCGTCTATCTTGATCACGGCCAGATCGCTTCGCTTGTCGCGCCCTATCAGTTTTGCATCATACGTCGTCCCGTCCATGAGCGTGATGCTGATATTTTCCGCGTTATCTATAACATGGTTGTTGGTGATGATGTACCCGTCAGAAGACATTATGATACCGGTTCCGGAATAATTCGACGTTCCGTAAAGGGAGCGGACCGAGGAGACTACCCCGACGACCGAAGGCATGACTTTTTCAACGATCTCCGGGATCGTCAGCGCGCCGCCAGTTTCCCTCGCTACCGGTGTGGTTTTCGGCACAGGAGGTTCGTTTATCTCCATTACCGGTCCGTTCGGGTTCACTTCACGGACCGTCGCCCCGTTTTGCTTCTCTTCATTTCCTGCGGCCGGAAGCTGGATCGTGTTTTGATCGTTTCTTCTGTCTATGCGTTCAAGAGTAAATACGACATCCCCGTTGCCCGGAACGATTTGATAAAACAGGGACAGGGTACCCACTGTCCCGACGAGGATCGCCGCAACGATCAGAAGGGCGAATACCTTCCTCAGGCCGCGGGCTCCGCGCCGGTGTTTTCTTGAAGTACTTTCGGAATTGACATAGTAATAAAGAGGCTGTCTGTCATTTCCCATATCGAAAGAACCGTTTCCCTGAGAATTCATATTATCACCCGGAACGCTTCCTGAATCGGAGTCATGCGGGAAGTTCCCGTAAGGATTGTCAAATTGATTTCCGTTCATTGCGATTCTCCTTTATCATAGAGTTTCTTCAGGTTTTCCCGTCGTTTGCCTGTATTCTATCAACAATTTTTGATAAATACATTAAGCGAATGTAAACTAATTATGAATCCTCGTAAGGGCCGTATTGCTTGCGGAAAGGGGCGGTTTGTGCTATAATTTCTGAAAGAATATTTCGTTTCATGCGTCCTCCACGTGGGACGCCGAAACTTATTTATATCACAACACGTGGAGAATGGAGCCTCCCATGTCACAGGCTGCTGAAATATGGAAAAAAGTCGTTGAGATGTTGAGCAAGAAGCTGACGGCTACTACGATAAATACTTTTTTTGAAGGCACGGAAGGTGTAGACATCACCGGAAGCGCTATTGCTGTTTCCGTGCGCTCCGTCGTTGCAAAGGAAGCGATCGCGACACACTATATAAATATGATCGAGGAATGCCTTTATCAACTCTTCTCGGTCCCAATTTCATGCATCCTTCTTTCGGGCGAGGAGGAGCTCAACGCTTTCCGCGCGAGCCAGAACGGTGAAAACGGGCTTTGGACCACAAACGAATTCACTTTTGCAAACTTCGTCGTCGGACCTTCGAACAGGTTCGCCCACGCCGCAGCCATCGCTGTCGCAAACAATCCGGCCGCAGCATATAACCCCCTTTTCATTTACGGCGGTTCGGGACTCGGAAAGACCCATTTGCTCTATGCGATCGCAAACAAGTTACGCAAGGAAAAACCGTCCAAAAAAATCATCTACAAAAGGGGAGAAGACTTTACCAACGAACTGATCGCCGCGATCAGGGCCGGAAAAAACGTGGAGTTCCGGGAAAAGTACCGCGGTGCCGACCTGTTCCTGATCGACGATACGCAATTCATAGCCGGTAAGGACTCGACCCAGGAAGAGTTTTTCCACACTTTCAACGCCCTCTATGAAGCCGGAAAGCAAATCGTACTTACCGCGGACAGACCTCCGAAGGAGATGGCTCGACTCGAGGAGAGGCTTAAATCCCGATTCGAATGGGGCCTCCTCTGCGATATCCAGCCGCCGGACCTCGAAACACGCGTCGCCATAATCCGGAACAAAGCTACGGCGATCGGCCTGGATATCAATGACGAAGCCGTGATGTACATAGCAGAGAATATCACTGCAAATGTACGCCAAATCGAGGGAGTTGTCAAGAAGCTGCAGGCATACAAATATCTTTTGGACGCAAAAATTGACGTTTCAACCGTTTCAAAGGCTATAAAAGACATCTTCCAGGAAAACCCGGGACTGAATCCCACTCCGGAGCTCATCATAGAAGAGACGGAGAAGTTCTACGGCCTCAATCAGGGCGAGCTGATCGGCGGAAGCCGCGGACGTACAATTACACAGGCACGCCATATAGCAGTATATCTCGTAAGGACTCTAACAAATCTATCCCTCCCGGATATAGGAAATGCTTTCAAACGCCACCATTCAACAATAATCCACTCAATCGAGACCATCGAAAACCAGCGTAAAAGCGATCCGAAACTGGACGCCGACATTCGCGACCTGATCGAAAACATCAAGGGCCACCGCTGAACGCCTTTTTCCGGGATCCCTCACAAAAATTCTTGACTACTTTAGTCTTCGCATAAACCTCTCATTTTTACATGCTGCGCGAAGTTATTTTTTTGAGGTACGATTTTCCACAGGCCCTGTGGATTCCACAACCAAAACCTGATGAAATCTGTGCATAAATCCCCCGAAAAAAATCGGCTGTGCAAAACGTGAAATTTGTCCACAAGTTTTCCTGTTCGTCGAACCCGCAAAAAATAAGGGATTGACAAAGTTTTCAACAATCCACACCCTCTACTGCTTTCCCTACTAAACTAAATATTTTATGTTATAATAAAGGCGAATATTCCTGTTAATTTTTGCACAGTATGTGTTAAAATGAGGAAAACAATCAAAAACGATGCCAGAATGCAAAAATCGATAAAACATCAGCTGACAAAGGACTGATAACTATGAAATTCTCATGTGAAAAAGCCATACTTCTTAACGCCGTCAACGCAGCAGCGAGGGCTGTCTCAAAAAGTTCTTCCATAGTTACCCTGGAAGGGATACTTATCGAGGCAAGCAGCGATTCGGTCCTGCTTACCGGTTACAACCTTACCACCGGTGTCCGTGCTATCATAAACACGATACCCGAAAAGACCGGATCGATAGTTATCAACGCGCGACTCCTGGGCGACATCGTCAGAAAAAGCCCCGACGACCTGATCACTCTCGACGCTGACGAAAACCTTACGGTCAACATCACATGCGGTATGAGCAAATTCACGATAATGGGACTTTCTCCCGGCGACTATCCGGAACTTCCCACTCCCGAGAACGAAAAGTCCCTGACAATTCCCGCAAATACGCTCAAATCCATGATTTCCATGACCATATATGCAGTTTCCGACAACGAAAACAAACCGGTGCACACGGGCTCTCTGTTTGACGTAAAGGACGGATTTCTGAATGTCGTTTCGGTCGACGGATACCGCATGGCGATCAGGCGCGAAAAAATCGTTTCGACCGTCGACAAGATGTCATTCGTAGTTCCGGGTCCGGCACTGCGCGAAGTCGAACGTCTCTGCGGGGAGACCGAAGAAACCGTCAATATAATCCTGGGCAGAAGGCATATAACTTTCGAAATAGGCGACGTGACCGTCGTTTCCCGGCTGCTTGAAGGTGACTTCATAAATTATGAGGCTTCCATCCCAAAGGAAATGCCGGTCACAGTAGTAGCGGAGACAAAGAAACTGCAGGATGCAGTGGAACGCGTTTCCCTCATTATCAGCGAACGCCTCAAGAATCCCATAAGGTGCCATTTTGAGGATTCCGTTCTCCGCCTGACATGTATTACACCTCTCGGTCGCGCAAACGATGAAATAGGTATAGACGGCGACGGCGGTAATATAGAGATCGGTTTCAACAACCGTTACCTTAGCGACGCAATAAGGGCGGTACCTGACGAAAAGATAAAGATCTCTCTGATAAACGCTATTTCTCCATGTATCATCCAGCCTATCGAAGATGACAGCTATCTCTTCATGGTGCTGCCGGTCAGGCTGAAGGCCTGAGAAAGGAAATAAACATGAACTCTTTTGAAAAAGAGTTGAAGATCAGCACTGAATATATCACCCTGGACGCGGCCCTTAAATTTTCAAATGTCGTTTCAACCGGCGGTGAAGCAAAGATGCTCATTGCCAGCGGACAAGTGAGAGTAAACGGTGAAATATGCCTGCAGAGGGGAAAGAAGCTCAGGCCGGGAGATTCTTTCGAAGTTTCCGGAGAGAGCTTTGTGATCGTATGATAATAAAGCGATTCCTGCTTGAGAATTTCCGGAACTATGTCTGCGCGGCCTTTGAACTCTCACCCAACACCAATGTGATATATGGGGAGAACGCCCAGGGAAAAACCAATTTATTGGAAGCCATATACTATCTCGCTTCCGGCAAGTCTTTCAGAAACTCAAAAGATCGGGAACTTATCAGGCACGGTTCAGATCACGCTGTTATAAATGCCGATATGGAGACTCCTGATTTGGAGTACTCCTTGCAGGCAGAACTTTTTACAGGCAAACGGCGCAAATTTATAGTCAACGGTGTTGACGTGAAGACTGCAGGTGAGATTTCCGGGCGGCTTCGCGCCGTTCTTTTTTCGCCGGAAGACCTCTATCTGGTCAGGGACGGAGCAGCGGCACGAAGGAAATTCATGGATGCGGCTTTCAGCCAGCTCAGGCCGAATTATGCGCAGCTGCTTGCAAAATACAACCGGCTCCATGAGCATAAGACCAGGATCCTGAGGGATTGGAAAGAGAAGCCGGCTCTGCTGGAAGCGCTCCCCACATTCAACTTGCAGATCGCGGAGGTCGGTGCCCTGCTTATAGGTTACAGGGCAAGGTTTTTGGATAAAATAACCATATGTGCTTCACAAATACACAAAGAGATATCGGGAAACAGGGAGGTACTGTCATTCAGATACAAGACGGTATCAACGATCGATGACCCGTTTGAATCGCCTGAACGCCTCAGGGATAAGATCCTTCTCCATATGAAGACCCACAGGGAGGCAGAGCTTGCAGCCGGAAGCGCCCTGAGCGGTCCGCATAAGGACGACCTTGAAATATACATCGACGGACAGCCTGCAAAGTCTTATGCTTCACAGGGTCAAACCCGAACGGCAGCACTGTCTTTAAAAATGGCCGAAAGGGAGCTTTTTCGTATAGACAGCGGGGTAAATCCCGTACTTCTGCTGGACGATGTCCTGTCGGAACTTGACGAAAGACGGCGCGACTATGTTTTGAACAGGATATCCGACGGCCAGGTCATAATAACCCTTTGCAACGGGAGCCAGCAGGAGTTTTGCAGCGGAAGGTCGTTTGAAATCGTTTCCGGAAGCATAAAAAGCCAGACAGACGCCGGTATCGGAAATGTCGAATAAAATATACATGAGGAAGTTTTATGTATTTGCATCTCGGAAGTCAGATCGTTGTTCCTTACAGCAGTATAGTAGGGATCTTTGACCTCGATAACTCATCGGTTTCCAAACATACAAGGAAGTTTCTCGAAATAGCTCAGAAGGACGGAAGAGTCGTGAATGTATCCTACGATCTTCCCAGGTCTTTTATTGTCTGCAGGAATCAGGAAAATTACTTCGTGTACATTTCGCATATTTCTTCCCAGACTCTCATGAAGAGAGTTGATGAAAACATTATAACGTAGGGTGATTTTAAGCCTTATTTTGTCTCTTTTGACAGTGACCACGCGGATCGATGAAACTTTATTTTTATGCTGTTTTATGCTATAATATACGGGTTAACAGACATAAAAAGTTATTGATGAAGATAACAGGACGGAGGTTAATCGGATGACGGATATGACTGCGGTCAATGGGAGCAATCCCGAAAACAGCCGTCCCGCTAACAATTACGGAGCATCTGATATACAGGTTTTGGAAGGGCTCGAGGCCGTTCGGAAAAGGCCGGGTATGTATATCGGAACAACGTCCGAGAGGGGCCTTCACCACCTTGTCTATGAGATAGTAGACAACGCGATAGATGAAGCTTTGGCGGGCTACTGCAAAAACATAAAGGTCGAAATCCTCGAAGGCGATGTGATTCGGGTAACAGACGACGGAAGAGGTATACCGGTCGGTATCCAGCCTCAGACAGGGAAACCTGCCGTTGAAGTCGTTTTTACCGTTTTGCATGCCGGAGGGAAGTTCGGAGGAGGCGGCTATAAGGTTTCCGGAGGGCTCCACGGTGTCGGAGCTTCTGTCGTCAACGCCCTGAGTGAATGGCTCTCGGTGGAAGTGCATGACGGCAGCGAGCACTACATCATGAAATTTGAAAGGGGAGAAGTGGTAAAGCCCCTTACGAGCCTTGGTCCTACAAATAAGCGCGGGTCCGTCGTCACATTCAAGCCTGACGGCCAGATTTTCGATACTACGACCTTTGATTTCGATACTCTGAAGACACGCCTTCGCGAGCAGGCATTTTTGAATGCGGGTCTCAGGATCGTTTTGATCGACAGCAGGCCCGGGATGGAAAAAAAGCTTGAAATGTGCTATGAAGGCGGTATACGACAATTTGTAGAACACCTGAACAGGAACAAGAATACTATCCATGAGAATGTTATTTATATAAGCGGCAGTAAAGACGACAGCTTTGCCGAAGTTGCGATGCAATACAACGACGGCTACAATGAAAACATACTGTCTTTTGCAAATGACATAAACACAACTGAAGGCGGAATGCATGAAACCGGGTTTAAGACCGCACTTACCCGTGTGTTGAATGATTACGGCAAAAAGTTCAACTTCCTTAAGGGTGAGGAAAAACTGGTCGGCGAAGACGTTCGTGAAGGCCTTTGCGCCATAGTTTCCGTCAAACTCACGGAAGCGCAGTTTGAGGGACAGACGAAGACTAAGCTTGGAAACAGCGAAATACGAACGCTGGTCGACAATATAGTCAGCGAAGGCCTGACCAATTACCTGGAAGAGAATCCTGCCGTCGCAAGAAAAATATTGGAAAAGGCGATCA